>JAFOXT010000404.1 GCA_017425745.1 Clostridia bacterium
AAGCCGCGTTTTATTTCGGGCGCAATTGCTTCACAGCGCTTTACTGTAAAGTGGTTGAATGATGAGAGAATAATCTTATCTTCAAGGCCGTATTCTCTTATCATATCAATTGTTCTCTGTTCAATTGTGGGATACTCAAAAATGCCTGTTTTAAGCTCGATATTTGTAATTATATCTGTATCCTTTACAAGCTCAAAATACTCTCTGAGAGTAGGAATTCCGCAAAATCCGTAAACACCTCTGAAGGTAGCTGATGCGTCGAACTTTTTAAGCTCATCATAAGTCATGTCTCTTACAAGACCTTCACCGTCACAGGTGCGCTTGATGTCTTCATCGTGGATAATTACAAGCACGTTATCCTTTGTAAGATGCACGTCCATTTCAATACCGTCAACACCGATTTCTACTGCCTTTTCAAAAGCGAGCATTGTGTTTTCGGGATATTTACCTGAAAATCCTCTGTGTGCAAAAATCTTTGACATAATGTTTCCTCTTTTCTTTTTTATTGTTGACCCTCAGTCTTTTGGCTTTGCAAAAGGCTGAGTTTTGCTGATTATTACATTTCAAACAGACTCATTTGTCTTGTTTCCGGAAGACTTCCGAATGCACCTACCTGTCTGAGCATTTCAACAGTCGAGCTTGAAGCAGATGCTCTTTGAGCAAAATCGTCAATTGAAACGAATTCGCTTACGCCTTCTCTCGCCTTTGCAAGAGCAATTGCAGCGTTATCACCAACACCGCTGAGAGCACCAAAGGGCATACGGATTTTTCCGTCTTCAATTTTGTATACAAGGGCTTCAGATTTGTAAATGTCAATAGGCAGGAATTCAACTCCTCGGGCCATCATTTCATTTACAACCTGAAGTGACGGATACATATTCTGCTCCTTGGGAGCTGCATCCTTACCCTTCATTTTAATGTCTGCCATAAGGCGCTTAACTGCATCTCTGCCCTTCATTACGGCAAGAGCATCAATATCTCCGCCTCGTACTGTCATAAAGGCTGCGTAATATTCAAGCTTATGATAAATCTTGTACCAGCCAAGTCTTAAGGCGGCACTTACATAAGCCGCTGCGTGAGCCTTCGGGAACATATACTGAATCTTAAAGCAGGAATCAATATACCACTGCTCAACACCGTTGTCCTTCATAATCTGAATATGCTCATCGGTAAGCAGCTTTGTTGCCTTACCCTTACGGACAATTTCCATAATTTTGAAGGCGATACTCGGTTCAACGCCTTTATGCATAAGATAAACCATAATATTATCTCGGGTACCGATAACGCTTGAAATTGTACATATTCCGTCTTTGATAAGGTCCTGAGCGTTACCGAGCCACACACCCGTACCGTGTGACAGACCTGAAATCTGCAAAAGGTCGGAGAAGTTTTTCGGCTGTGCATCAAGAAGCATCTGAATAACAAAGGGTGTACCCATTTCGGGAATTGAAAGTGTACCGGTAGGACAGTCAATATCCTCTGCGGTTACACCTAAGGGTTCAGGTGAAAGAAGCATTTCGTAAACCTTCGGGTCACAGATATCTGTATCCATAACGGGAATACCTGTAAGGTCTTCAAGATGCTTATAAAGTGTGGGAACATCATGGCCCAGATTATCAAGCTTCAGAATAGTATCATGAAGCGCGTGGAAGTCGAAGTGGGTTGTTCTTGTATCTGATTTAGGATCGTCAGCCGGATGCTGAACGGGAGTAAAATCTGAAAATTCAAAGGCATCAGGCACAACAACCATACCGCCCGGATGCTGACCGGTTGTTCTCTTAACACCGGTACAGCCCTTTGTAAGTCTGCTCTCCTCTGCTCTGCTTACAGAAATTCCTCTTTCATCAAGATACTTCTTAACATAACCGAAAGCAGTTTTGTCGGCAACAGAAGCAATTGTACCTGCTTTGAAAACGTGGCCGTCACCGAAGAGGGTTTCGGTATAGCGATGAGCTCTTGACTGATATTCACCGGAGAAGTTAAGGTCGATATCAGGGCTCTTATCACCCTTGAAGCCAAGGAAGGTTTCAAAGGGAATATCGTGGCCGTCACGAAGCATAGGTGTACCGCATTCGGGACAGTCCTTCGGAGGAAGGTCGTAGCCCGAGCCGAATTCACCCTTAAGGAAGAACTGATTATACTTACAGTTGGGACAACGATAGTGCGGAGCAAGAGGGTTAACCTCAGAGATACCTGAGGCATTCGCAACATAGGATGAGCCTACTGAACCTCGTGAACCTACAAGATAACCGTGATCCTCTGAGTTTTTAACAAGCTTCTGTGCAATCATATAAAGAACGCCGAAGCCGTGCTTGATAATTGAAGTGAGCTCTTTTTCAAGTCTTGTTGCAACATATTCGGGAACGGGATCGCCGTAAAGATTTTTAGCCTTTTCCCAGCAAAGTCTTGTAAGCTCATCATCTGCACCTTCAAGTGACGGCGGGAAGTTACCGCTTGGAATGGGAATGATTCTTTCAATCATATTCGCAATTTTATTTGTGTTTGTTATTACAATTTCTCTTGCTGTTTCTTCACCGAGATAGCTGAATTCACTGAGCATTTCATCAGTTGTTCTGAAGTAAAGCGGTGCCTGCTGATCAGCATCAGGGAAGCCCTGGCCTGCCATAAGAATAGCACGGTAGCGTGAATCCTCAGGGTCAATGAAATGCACGTCGCAGGTTGCAACGGTCATTTTACCGAGAGCGTCAGCAATATGAATAATCTTGCGGTTGAACTGCTGAATATCCTCAACAGAATTTACGTGAGGGAATTTGTCAGAGCGAATCATATACTCATTATTTCCGCAAGGCTGAATTTCAAGATAATCATAGAATGAAGCAATTTTCATTACCTCATCGTCGCTTTTACCCTGAACAATTGCTCTGTAAACCTCACCTGCTTCACAGGCTGAACCGATAATAAGACCTTCGCGATGCTTGACAAGCTCACTCTTAGGAATAATAGGTCTACGGTGGAAGTATTCAAGGTTTGAAAGGGTAATAAGCTTATAAAGATTTTTAAGACCGATAAGGTTTCTTACAAGGATAATCTGGTGGAAATATTTGCCTTTTGCTTTTTTCCAATCCTCAAATGAGGTTTCGGTGTCATCCATAAAGTATGCTTCCATACCGTAGATGATTTTAATATCTTTACCGGCAGCAGCAACAGCTTCAGGATAAGCCTGAACAACGCCGTGGTCGGTTATGGCAACTGCCTTATGACCCCACTGAATCGCTCTTTTAACAAGCACCTTTGCGTCGGTCATACCGTCCATCATTGACATTTTTGTATGAAGATGAAGCTCAACACGTTTTTCTTCTGCTTCGTCCTTCTTGGGAATTCTGTCAACAAGGCAGATAGCTCTTGGTGTAATAATATTTTCACCGCTGAATTTATCGTATGAAATGTAACCTCTGATAAGTACAGTTACACCGTCTTTGACTTTATTAAGAAGCACTTCACAGTTTTCTTTCTGCTCAAAAACCTTGCAGGAATAAGCATAGGTGTTGTCAGTGATGCTGAAAAGGATAATATTGCTTCTGTGGTCCTTGGTTTCTCTTACATCCATATCAAAAACCTCACCCCAGACAGTGCAGGTGCCTTCGTCAGGAGTAATTTCGTTAAGAGGCTTGGGATTGGTTGTAATTCTTGTGCCGTAAACAGGCTTTGCCGTTTCAAGGTAAAGAGGTATGCCGTCGATAATTTTATGCTTTTTCTCTTTTTCCTTGGGCGGTGCAAAGTATTCTTCAGGGTTGATGCCTTTTGCACGAAGATTATTTTCTTCTGCCTGACGGAACTGAGAGACAATTTTTTCATCGTCAAGTGAAACCTCTGTTTCACCTGTAAATTCAACTGTTACGCTTCGTTTGAATTTATGCTTTATGAGTCTTTCTATGTACTCAGCAGCACCCACGCTTTTAAGAATTTCTCCGCCGCCGTGGGCAAGCTCAACCTTGAGAACATTGCCGTCAAAGCTTGCCTTACTGTCACGGAAAAAGCCGTTTGTTGCAGCAATTGCCTCGTTTGCATATCTGCCAAGAGAATTCCAATATTCCTCTGAAAAGGCCTCTGAAGGCATAAAGCTGTTGATTTTTACAGCTTCAACCTGAAGCATTCTTGCAAGCTCATAATCTGCTTTATCATTCAGTTTTTTAGTTATAATAGAAGGAAACATTGCGTCAACTTCGACGGTTTTTGTTTCCATGGTAATTCTTACGTTCAGTATTTCTGCATCTGAAAAGACCTCATTGAGATTCCCGTCAGAAAATTCACCGAACAGTTCAGTAAATTTATTACTCATTATTTTCTCCGTTAATTTTAACTTACATCAATTCAATTTCTTTCATAAGCTCCTCAACAATTTTTTCCTGAGGAACCTTTCTGAGGATTTCTCCTTTTTTGAAAATAAGACCTTCACCGTCACCGCCTGCAACACCGATATCGGCTTCTCTTGCTTCACCGGGGCCGTTTACCGCACAACCCATAACTGCAACAGTTATACTCTTTTTTACATCGCGAAGTCTTTCTTCTATTTCTTTTGCAAGAGAAATAAGGTCAATTTTTGTTCTTCCGCAGGTGGGACATGAAACAAGCTGTGGGGTTTCATTATAAAGTCCGATACCCTTAAGAATATCGAAGCCTGCATAAACCTCTTTTACCGGGTCGTCAGTAAGCGATACACGGATTGTATCACCTATACCTCTTGTGAGAAGTGAACCGATACCGATTGAAGATTTGATAATTCCCATTCTCTCGGTTCCGGATTCGGTAACACCGAGGTGAAGAGGATAATTGCACATCTCTCCTACTCTTTCATATGCTTCAATCATAGAAAGAACATTAGAGGATTTAATTGAAATAACAATATCGTCAAAGTCAAATTTTTCTAAAAGTCTTACGTGGTACATTGCACTTTCAGCCATAGCCTCAGGTGTAGGGCCACCAAAACGTGCAAGAATTTCTTTTTCAACCGAACCTGAGTTTACACCTATTCTGATGGGCACGCCCTTATTTCGGCACATATCTGCAACAGCCTTTACGTTTTCGTCAGCACCGATATTACCCGGATTGATTCTTACCTTATCAACCCCCGCTGAAATGCTTTCAAGTGCAAGCTTATAATTGAAGTGAATATCGGCAACAACGGGAACACTTAAATTTTCTTTAAGGGCTGCAACAGTTTTAACGCTTTCCATATCGGGCACTGCCACACGGATAATCTGACAGCCCGCCTTCTGAAGTCTGAGCGCTTGCTCAACGTTGCCGTTTATATCGTGGGCAGGCACATTAAGCATTGACTGAACGGAAATTCCGCTGTCGCCGCCTATATATAAATTACCTACTTTTACTTTTTTAGTTTCACGTCTGTTAATCATAAAATATCACCTTCAATTAAAGGATTTCTAAGACTGTTATAAAAAAACTTTTTTATGTGAGCAGATTTTACTTGTAGCCTGGCGAAAGCATCTCACATTAATAGAAGCCTCTGCCTGAAATAAGCTTCCAGATATCTCCTGCTGAAATTATTGCCATAAAGGCGAAAAGAACTATAAGACCTGCTGCGTGGATATATGATTCATATTTCTGAGGAATCTTCTTTCTGAAAATAAGCTCGGGAATCATAAAGAAGAGATGACCGCCGTCAAGAGCAGGAACGGGAAGAAGATTGAAAAGACCGATATTTATTGCAATCATAGCCATAAGCATAAACATCTGAGCATAGTCAGCAGTTTTTACACTTTCGCCTGCAATATCAGCAATTACAGAAACTGTACCCACGGGACCGGCAAGGTCATTGAAGCCGTACTGACCTCTGAGAAGATCAAAAAGGCTGAGATAAACCATTCTGCCAAGTGAGAAGGTGTAACCGAAAGCAGTTGAGAGTACGTTACCTACTGTTTTTTCCTTGCCTAAAATAACAAAGTCAAATACAGTAACCGTGTTCATTTTTACATCGGTTAATGTAACGGTTTCCTCACCTCTTGTAATGGTGAAATCGTAGATGTAATCTTCATCAGCGCTGATTTCCTTCATAAGCGTTTCGTTATCGGTAATTTCAACGCTGTTTACCTTTATGATTTTGTCGCCGTCCTTGAGTCCCTGATCTTTAAGCTTTCCGCTTACAGAAGAAATTACACAATCAGGGTCATAAGAGAAATTGCCGCCTGTTCTTTTTGCAAAGGGTACTTCCTTAAGCTCAAGCTTTTCTCCCTCACGCTCAACATCGAAATCATATTTTCCGCTCTGATTTCTCTGCATAAGGAAGGATATATCGTAATCGGAATAAACACGTTTGCCGTCAATTTTAAGAATTTTATCCCCTGCTTTGAGACCGCCCTCTGAATTGCTTGTTGCACCCTCGTAAAACTGAAGAATTTCATTGGTAGCCACAAGAGGTGTTGTGTTTTCCTGAGGCTTTTCCCAAGGAGCGGCAACAAGAATTATACAGGCTATTACACCCATAATAAGGTTGAAGGTTGCACCGGCAGCAATTATTATCATTCTTTTCCAAACTGCCTGATTGCAGAAAGCTCTTTCATCTCCGCTTTCTTCTTCCTCACCTTCCATGGATACAAAGCCGCCGACGGGAAAAAGTCTGATAGCGTACTTGGTTTCCTTGCCCTGCTTTTTAATAATTGTAGGGCCCATACCGAGAGCAAACTCATTTACCTTTACACCAAAAAGCTTTGCAAAAATAAAGTGGCCGAATTCGTGTACAAAGATAATAAGACCGAAAAAGAGAATTGCAATTAAAATAGGAAGAGCCTTCGATCCAAGCTCTGCTATACTGAAAAGAAAATTAAGGTTCATTCTGTCTGTGCCTTTCTGAATTTATATATACTGTTTTACTCTTTCTCTTGCAGCACGGTCGGCTTCAAGAACATCTGAAAGAGTATATTGTGCAGCTGAAAAGTGTGCTTCATCGGTTGCCTTTTCAACTAAGTCGGCAATCTGAAGGAAGCTTATTTTACCCTCACGGAAAAGCTGATTAGCCATTTCGTTTGCACCGTTTGCAGTGCAGGGATAAAGTCCGCCCTTGTGTATAGCCTGTCGGCACACCTCAAGACATCTGAAGGTTTCATAGTCAGGCTTATAGAAGGTAAGGTTAGAATATTCCCAGAGATTGAGCTTTCTTACCGGTGACTCAAAACGCTCGGGATAAGTAAGGGCGTACTGGATAGGAATTCTCATATCGGGCACACCGAGCTGAGCAATTACAGAGTTATCCTTATACTCAATAAGCGAGTGAATTATGCTTTCGCGGTGAACAACAATGTCAATGTCTGAAGGGTCAACATCAAACAGCCACACAGCTTCAATAAGCTCAAGTCCCTTATTCATCATTGTTGCACTGTCAACGGTAATTTTTGCACCCATACTCCAGTTAGGGTGATTGAGAGCCTCTTTAAGTGTTACATTTTTAAGCTCGTCTTTTGTTTTTCCAAAAAAAGGACCGCCTGAAGCCGTTAATATAATTGACTTAAGCTCCTCTTTTTTATTCATACCCTGAAGACACTGAAAAATTGCACTGTGTTCACTGTCAACAGGAAGAATTGCTACACCCTTTTCTTTTGCTTTTTTCATAACAAGCTCACCGCCTGCAACAAGTGTTTCCTTATTTGCAAGGGCAATTGTCTTGCCGTTTTCAATAGCTTTAAGTGTAGGCTCAAGTCCTGCAATACCCACAACAGAGTTGAGCACTGTGTCAGCCTCATTTGCTGCAGCACATTCTGAAATACCCTCTTTGCCGATGAACACCTTTGTAGATGTATCTTTAACCGAAAGAGCAAGGTCTTTTGCAGCCTTTTCGTCAGCCATAGCAGCGTAAAGAGGCTTATATTTTCTTATCTGCTCTTCAATTGTCTTAACATTGGTGTTGCCGGTAAGAGCAACAACCTCATAACCTCGTTTGTCAACAACATCGAGAGCCTGAGTTCCGATTGAACCCGTTGAACCGAGAATTGTAAGCTTTTGCGCCATAGCTTAAGCTCCTTTCCAAGATTATAAATTAAAGTGAAAGTAAATACATTATTCCGTAAAGTGTGGGGAAAACAAATACGCAGCTGTCAAATCTGTCCATAATTCCGCCATGACCGGGAATAAGCTTGCTGAAGTCCTTGATATCGTGGTTTCTCTTGAGCACTGAAGCTGCAAGGTCACCTACCATACTGACTGCTGAAACTGCAATTGTAATGGGGATTACTGCAAGATATTTCATATAGCCTTCGCCGTAAATGGGATAATCCCAGAAATAAATGCCGATAACGTGGAAAATGAAGAGAAGTAAGGGAGCAAAAAGACCTGAGATAACAAGGCCTCCGATTGCACCTTCAACTGACTTTTTGGGACTGATTACGGGACACATTTTATGCTTACCAAGCTTGCTGCCTACAATATAAGCAAAGGTATCTGTGAGCCAGGAACAAACAAAGCACATACCTACCATAAATACGCCTTCATAGTGCTTGAAATTGGGGTTGAAGTCGTTAATATCGTTAAGTCGGATAATGCAGGAAAAGGCGTTAGGAAGGAAAATTGAAGCAAAAACAGCCATAACTGCATCAAGGTATCTGATGTGTTTGTTGTCGAATACGCTTATAGCAAGCATTATCATTGTGTAAAAGCCGTAAAGCACACCCACTGCAGGCACAGCAATTTTATAGCTGACTGCAAATACAGTAAATGCACTTACTGCACCGGAAATTCCGATAAGTATTTTACTTTTTGAACCGATTACATTAAGCATTTCATAGGTTGCCATTGCTGAAAGTGCTGAAAAAACAACAGTATAAACTATTCTGATGTTTGCCATAAATGAAATCAGCAGAAGGATAAGTAAACCGATTATAACAAGGCTTGAAATAAAGCGGTCGTTTTTTCTTGTAAAAATTGTTCTCTCTTTTTTGTTCGTATTACTCATTTTGAGGTCCTCTCTAAGGTAACGGTAATCAAACCGAACAAGCCAAAATGTCCGATTTCCGGCACCTTTGTAATTTTTTCTCCTCGCTATACGCGAGTATTGTTTCGTCGAAGAAAATCCCAAATGCACCAAAACTCGGGCATTTATGGTCTTTGAGTTTAATGGGTGGAGATTTTTCTTGTAGCAAGGCAAAAACCGCAAGTAATACTTGCGTATTATGAGGATTTTTAACGCAGCTACGGGGAAAATATCTCCCATTAAACCTTGTACGGTTCGACTACCGTTACCTTATACCCCACCGAAACGGCGGTTTCTTTTTGAATATTCTTCAATTGCTCTGTCCAAATCCTCAGGTGTATAGTCAGGCCACAGCACATCGTCAATATAAAGCTCTGCGTAAGCTGACTGCCACAGAAGGAAGTTTGAAAGACGGTATTCACCGCTTGGTCTGATAATAAGGTCAGGGTCAGGCTGATTGGCAGTATAAATTCCGTCTGAAATCATATCCTCGTCGATATCCTCGGGATTGATTTCACCTTTTTTTACCCTTTCAGCAATTTCTTTGACAGACTTTACAATTTCAGCTCTGCCGCCGTAATTTACTGCAAGGTTTACATATGTTTTGGTTTTGTCGCTTGAACGGCACTCAACCTCATCCATAAGCTTTACAATATCCTTGGGCATACCCTCACGGGAGCCGATAAAGCTGATGTGAATACCTGCTTCTTCATTTTCGAGCACTCTTTCCTTCATTTCGTCAAGATATCTGCGCAGAAGGTTCATAATTGCCGTTACCTCTGCCTTGGAGCGTTTCCAATTCTCTGTTGAAAAGGCATAAAAGGTAACATACTTTATACCTATGTCTGCACAGTATTTTGAAATTGTTCTGAAAACCTCAGCGCCGACCTTGTGTCCCTCGGTACGCTTGAGACCACGTTGCTTTGCCCACCTGCCGTTGCCGTCCATAATGATTGCAACGTGCTGTGGAAGAAGTATATCTTTTTTGTCCATAACTGTCCTCTTTTTTAGTTTCAGTTTTTGAATTTCTGCACCTTGATTTTACCTCTTCTTACTAAAATTTAGCTTAGAGAAAATGCAGAAATGCAAAATCTGAAACAGATTTTTACTCTTTTAAAAAGCCTTAAATGGGGCTGAATTAACAGCCCCATACTCAAGTTTATTTTATACTGACATAATTTCCTTCTGCTTTTTATCGGAAATATCATCAATTTCTTTAATGATGTTATCAGTAATCTTCTGAATTTCCTTTTCGCCGTCCTTAAGGTCGTCTTCAGTGATTTCTGAATTCTTCTTCATGCTCTTGAGCTTTTCAAGGCAGTCACGACGGATTGAACGAGCTGCAACCTTTGCATTTTCAGCAATCTTCTGGATATCCTTAACAAGCTCCTTTCTTCTGTCCTCTGTGAGGGGCGGGAAGGTAAGTCTGATCATTGAACCGTCGTTCTGAGGGTTGATACCGATATCTGAAGTCTGGATTGCCTTTTCAATTGCTTTAAGCACTGACTTATCCCAGGGCTGAATTGCAAGAACTCTTGCTTCTGCAACTGAAACTGATGCAAGCTGGTTGATGGGTGTGGGTGTGCCGTAATAGTCAACCTGAATCTTATCAAGAATCTGAGGGTTAGCTCTGCCTGCACGGATAGCGCCGTATTCTGAAACAAGAGCGTTTACGGTTTTACCCATTTTTGTTTTAGCGGTTTCGTATACTGTTTTCATAATTAAGTTCCTCCGTTATGTATTTATATTAGATTGAATTATTCAACAACCGTACCGATTGATTCACCCTTAAGGGCTCTGACGATATTCTTGGGATCGTCAAGATTGAAAACAAGAATTGAAATCTTATTATCTCTGCAAAGAGAAGCAGCTGTGCTGTCCATAACCTTAAGCTCCTTTGAAAGAACCTCTGAGTGTGAAAG
>JAFOXT010000405.1 GCA_017425745.1 Clostridia bacterium
CTGGCAGGGCTCGGTCAGATGTATGTTTACGATGAACGCTTCAGAAATAATATTGATAAGCATGCTGACGGCACTGCCCGATTTATCAGTGATGCAATTACAGCTTATTGTAGTAAATAACAGAGAATCCGGAGTTTTTCCGGATTTTCCTTTTTATAAATCGGTCAGACTGTTTTGAAACGGTAAATATCTGATTGACATTCAAATACACAGTGTTTTTATTGACAAATTTTTCCTCAGATGATATTATTACACCATAAGGCTTCGCCTTGAGTGAAGCAATAAAGAAAAGGAGAAAAATTTATGAAAAGCAAAAAGAAGATTGTAATTGCGGTTATAGCTGTTGTGCTTGTGGCTGCTCTTATCGGTACGGGAATTTATATTTATGTAATGAGATATTCCAGGGATAAGAATGACACAGAAGAATTCTACAGAGCAAATATAGATACAGTAGGATACGAAAATACTATTGAAACAGCTATACCTCAGACTGCACTTTACGGTATTATTCAGAAGCATTTTACAGATGAATTACCTGAAGGTAAAACCGAAAAGAAGGCGATTGTTATCGGATATGACGGTTGCCGTGCAGATATACTTAACATCAGACAGAAGGAAAACAGTGCGATTAATGCAGTTCTTGATGAGGGCGGTACAATCAACCTTACATATTGCGGCGGTGTGAATTATCCCGAAGTAAACACTCAGGATACCTCAACTGCACCCGGTTGGTGTTCAATTCTTACAGGTCAGTGGGCTGATATTCACGGTATTACCGGTAACGATATTACAAAAACAATGGATACCAAAACTCTTATGACAAGCCTTACTGAGTCAAAGATTATTGATTCAGCGTCGTTCATCACAAAATGGGCAGGTCATTTCTCAAGAAAAAATGCAACCTATCTTCTTGAAAAAGAGTACTGTGAAGAAAACAATCTTTCAGTTGCGTTCAATAAATGCGAAGGCAACGAAGGCTCTTTTGAAGCAGCCAAGGAAGAAATCGGTAAAGCAGATTGTTCTGACTTTGTTTTTGTAATTTATGAACAGACCGACTCAACAGGTCATAACAAGGGCTTCAGCTATAACAATCCTCTTTATAAGGAAGCTTTCCTTGAGATTGACGGATACGGCTTTGAAACAATTGAAGCTATTAAGGCAAGAGAAACCTATGAGAGCGAGGATTGGCTTATTATAGTTACATCCGACCACGGCGGTTTCGGAAAAGGCCACGGTAAAGCAAGCATTCAGGAAAGAATGACATTTGCAGTTATGAATAAAAACTTCTGATTAAAAAACCTCTGTGTTAAACGCACAGAGGTTTTTCTTGTGGGGTTCGTTATTGATTTTTGGTAATTGTTGTGATAGAATAAAATGGAAAAATACTATGAGGTGACATAATGAACATAATAAAGGATATGAAAATTATATCTTCTCTTGAGAAAATATATGATTGTGACAAAATGCCGACAGAAGCTCTTAAGAGTCTTTCTCTGCTCAGAAATGAGAAGACATCATTTCAGCTTGCAGTTGAAGCTGAAGAAGAATTCAAGGGAACTCCGGAAATCACAACAAGCATAAAAGGATTGCGTATTTATACTGTTGAACATATAAAGTCAGATTTACCGATGAATAAAAAGGGTACTGACAATTATTTCCGTTTCAGTAAAAGCGGCTATTATCCCGACCTTCTTCTTCCCGTTGAGGGTGAGGTTTGCTTTAAAAAGGGTATAACTGTTCTGTGGTTTGAAATTGACGGAGCACTCAATGAAGCAGGCAAGAAAAAAATTGAAATTAAGCTTTCAGATAAAACTGTAAGTGTTGATGCAGAAATTATTGGTGCCGACCTTGATTTCAAGGATTTTGTTTATACCTGCTGGTTCCACACGGACTGTCTTATGTCCTACTATAAGTTTGATGCTTTCTCCGATGAGTATTGGAGAGTTACGGAAAACTTCCTTAAAACTGCAAGTGATTACGGAATGAACTGTGTTCTTACACCTATATTCACTCCGCCTCTTGATACTGCCATCGGCAAAGAAAGACCCACCGTTCAGCTTGTTGATGTATACCTCAATAAGGGTGAATATACATTCAATTTTGACAAGCTTACACAGTGGATTGAAATGGCACACAGATGTAATATAACTTATTTTGAGCTTTCACATTTCTATACTCAGTGGGGTGCAAAGCACGCACCGAAAATTATGGCAACCGTTGACGGCAAATATAAGCAGATTTTCGGTTGGAAAACAAGAGCAAACTCACGCAAGTATAAGAATTTCCTTGCAGCTCTTTCCGTTGAGCTGAAGAAATATTTTGAAGCAAGAAACCTGAAGGATAAGGTGCTTATCCATGTAAGTGACGAGCCGGCTAAATCAGGTCTTCGTGCTTACAGCAAGGCGTCGGGTCACATTCACAGCCTTTATGAGGGCTACAAAATTGTTGATGCTCTTTCTGATTTTTCTTTCTATGAGAAGAAAATTGTTTCTAACCCGATTCCTGCAAATGACCATATAGATAAATTCCTCGGAAAGGTTGAAAACCTCTGGGTGTACTACTGCGGTGCACAGAACAAAGACTATGTTGCCAACAGATTTTTCTGTAATGAGTCAGTAAGAACAAGAGTTATCGGTTATCAGATGTTCAAATATGACATCAAGGGCTTTTTACAATGGGGCTATAACTTTTATTTCAAGCGCCTTTCAAAGGGACTTATTGATCCGTATACCGTAACCGATGCAGGCGGATATTTCGCTTCAGGCGACAGCTTTATTGTTTATCCCGCAAAGGACGGCACACCGTATCATTCTCTCAGACTTAAGGTGTTTAACGATGCTCTGCAGGATATGGCGGCACTCAACACACTTAGTAAGCTCGCGGGTAAAGAAGCCTGTCTTGAAATAATCGAAGAAAATGGTAAGCACAACCTTACTTTCAAGGCTTATCCTCACGATGACAAGTGGCTGCTCAGCACAAGAGAAGCTGTAAATGCGGCGATTAAAGCGAAAATATCAGAATAAAGTTAAAAATCGTACAAGGCATAGTGCTTTGTACGATTCTTTTATGTTCGATATTAAATTAATATGTTTTGTCCTGTTATATTACAATTGAATATTTGTTCTTGTTGAGCTTTTATCTACAGTAATGTTACAGAATTTATTTCTCGGTTTTCTGAAGAAGATCAATCAGATCTTTATAGAATTTATGAGTAACATCCTTCTTTTCAAAAAGACCGATTGCA
>JAFOXT010000406.1 GCA_017425745.1 Clostridia bacterium
TGCAGAAGAGGTTGCCGCAATTGTGTCGGGCTGGACAGGTATTCCCGTAGTTGAGCTGACAAAGGAAGAGAGTCAGCGCCTTCTCAGAATGGAGGATATTCTCCACGAAAGAATCGTGGGTCAGGATAAGGCAGTTTCAGCCGTTGCAAAGGCAATAAGACGAGGCAGAAGCGGACTCAAAGACCCCAAGCGACCCGTTGGCTCATTCATTTTCCTCGGCCCTACAGGTGTGGGCAAAACGGAGCTTTGTAAGGCTCTCGGCAGTGCAATGTTCGGTGACGAAAACGCAGTTATACGCTTTGATATGAGCGAATTTATGGAAAAGCACAACGCCTCA
The DNA here is from genome assembly GCA_017425745.1 of Clostridia bacterium. Taxonomy (GTDB): domain Bacteria; phylum Bacillota; class Clostridia; order Oscillospirales; family Acutalibacteraceae; genus UBA6857. The sequence goes on from JAFOXT010000406.1 coordinate 338, forward strand.
CGTCTTGTAGGCTCACCTCCGGGTTATGTGGGCTACGATGAGGGCGGTCAGCTGACAGAAAAGGTAAGGCGCAAGCCCTACAGCGTTATTCTCTTTGACGAGATTGAAAAGGCGCACCCCGATGTGTTCAATATGCTTTTGCAGATTCTCGACGACGGCATTCTCACCGACTCTCAGGGCAGAAAGGTAGATTTCCGTAACGCGGTTATCATTATGACCTCCAACCTTGGCGCAAAGCTTATTGCAGGCGAGGGCAAGTCAATCGGTTTCACTGAAACCACCGACGGCACACTGTCTGACAGCCGTATACACGATGCAGTTATGGGCGAATTAAAGAAAGCCTTCCGACCCGAATTTCTCAACCGAATTGATGAAATTATCGTGTTCAAGCAGCTTAGGAAAGAGGAAATCAAGGAGATTGCAGTGCGTATGCTTAAAAACCTGCAGAACCGACTCAGCTCAATGGAAATCACCGTTAACTTTACCGATGAGGTTATCACAATGATTTCCGACGCAGGCTTCGACCCCGTCTACGGTGCAAGACCCTTAAGACGAGCAATTCAGTCGAAGCTTGAGGATAAGCTTTCAGAGGAGATTCTCGACGGCAGGGTAGTTTCGGGAAAGAGTTATGAGTGCAGAACTGCTGAAGACGGTGAGGTTGTTTTCGTTGAGGAGTAAATATATTTGACAATAACATTTCATTTGGGTATAATGTATATAGAAAATAATGAAGGGTGGTGCTTTTATGTGTACGAAAAATCAGCTTTATGATATAACAACAAGAATTGCTGAAAGGTCAAAAAGTGTGTTCCGTGATAAGCTTGATTCAGTTTTGCTTTACGGCTCTTATGCAAGAGGTGACAATAACAGCGAGTCTGATATTGATATAATGATTCTTGTTGATATTTCTGCGAATGAGCTTACAAGCTACAGAAGGCTTTTTTCTGCGCTGACATCTGAGCTTGGTCTGGAGCATGATGTTGTTGTAACCGTCACATTAAAGGACACCGAAACCTTTAACCGTTATCTCGAAGCAGTGCCTTTTTATGGCAATGTAAAAAGGGAGGGTATAAAAATTGCTGTCTGAAGAAAAAATAATTCTTTCAAAAACCCGACTTGATATAGCCAAGGAAAGAATATCATTTGCTGATGAAATTCTCGCTTTAGGTGATTACAAAACGGTTGCAAACCGTTCCTATTATGCCGTGTTCTCTGCTATGAGAGCAGTACTCGCTCTTGACGGCTTTGATTCAAAAAAGCATTCAGGCATAATTGCTGAGGTCAGAAAAAATTATCTTAAAACAGAAAAGCTCCCGAAAAAGCTGTCGCCTATGATTGAAGCTCTTGTGGAAATCAGACAGGGCAGTGATTATGATGATTTCTATGTCATTTCAAAAGAAGAGGTATATGAACAGCTTCAGAATGCAAAGATTTTTATTTCCGAGGTTGAAAAGTATTTGCTTACTCAGTATTGATTGCAGTTAACCCCTCACTTGTGTAAAA
>JAFOXT010000407.1 GCA_017425745.1 Clostridia bacterium
TCAAGCTTGTTTTCCTTGCTCTGATACTGAATGCCGAAAGCCTTTGCAAAGCCGTCACCGAAGTAGTGTGAGGTGCCTGCCTGAAGAGCCTTACCGTCGTGCATAAGAGCTTCAATTGCATAGGTTGAAACTGCGCCTGCAAACTTGTCACTTTCTGTCTTCTTGCCCTTTACAACGGGAATTGCAAGGTATCTTTCACAGAAATCTGCATATACATTAAGCATCTTTTCTGTTTCAACAATAGCTTCGTCAGCAGTTGCGTGAATGGTGTGGCCTTCCTGCCAGAGGAATTCTCTTGAACGAAGGAAGGGACGTGTTGTCTTTTCCCATCTTACAACGCTTACCCACTGATTATAAAGCTTGGGAAGGTCTCTGTGTGAGTGGATAATGTTTGCATAATGCTCACAGAAAAGTGTTTCTGATGTGGGACGTACGCAAAGTCTTTCTTCAAGTCTTTCGCTGCCGCCGTGGGTTACCCATGCAACCTCGGGAGCGAAGCCTTCAACGTGGTCCTTTTCCTTCTGAAGAAGACTTTCAGGAATGAACATAGGCATACAAACATTTTCGTGACCTGTGTCCTTGAACATTTTATCGAGAATTCTCTGAATGTTTTCCCAGATTGCGTAGCCGTAAGGTCTGATAACCATACAGCCCTTTACACTTGTATATTCAACAAGCTCAGCTTTTTTACAGATATCGGTATACCACTTCGCAAAATCTTCTTCCATAGAAGTGATATCTTCAACCATTTTCTTGTCGTTAGCCATGGATTATTTTCCTTTCCTTAAACCGATAAAAAACTTATATATAATAGTATACGAAAAAAGCGATTTTTAGTCGAAAAATGACGGATAAAAATCCCTATATATAATAGTATACGAAAATCAGGTTTTTACAGTCTTTTTAAGTTCACCCTACAGTGTTACTGCAGGGTGAAAATTATAGTTTAATTTTACGCTTTTTTAACTGAAATTGTAATTTCGTCGTCACCGATTGAAACTGTCTTTGTAAGGTCAGCGCTGATTTCGCCGCCGAGAACAATGTCATCAGCAAGAAGCTCTGAAGCCATATGGTCCTTAGCTTCGCTGAGAGCAGTCATAACGCTTTCTGAAGCTGATGCAAGAGCCATTACAACTCTCTGTTCAACCTCGTAGCCTGCTTCCTTACGGATAAGCTGACACTGACGAACAACGTCACGAACTGTACCTTCCTTGATAAGCTCATCTGTGAGAACAACATCAAGAGCGATTGTATCTTCGCCGAATTCAGCTGAAACGATACCTGCCTTTGTCTTCTGCATAATTGTGAAGATTGCGGGATCGTAAGCAGCTTCAAAGCCGTTTACAAGAACTTCTTCACCTGCGAGAGCCTTAGCGGTGTAAGCAGCCATTTCTTCAGCAGTTGCAGCTTCAAGAGCCTGCTTCATCTTGTTTACGTCACCCTTAAGAACTGCACCTGCAACCTTGAAGTTAACAGTGAGGTAGCTGTCCTTGAGAACTGATGAATCTGTGATGTATTCAAGAGCCTTGATGTTAAGCTCGTCAAGAATGTTCTTTTCGTAAACCTTTACGTTTTCAGCCTTAGCTGTATCGCAGCAAACAAAGAGCTTTGAAAGAGGCTGACGAACCTTCATCTGATGCTCGTTACGAAGCTTGAGTGCTGTTGCAATAATTTCTCTTGCGTAAGCAGTGCCTTCGATAATGCCGTCATCTTCGAAGCCTTCAAGAACTGTGGGCCAGTCTGAAAGGTGAACTGAAAGCTCTGATGAGGGAAGAACTCTTCTTGTAAGGTTCTGCCAGATGCTTTCTGTCATAAAGGGAATGATGGGAGCCATAACCTTAACGCAGGTATTAAGTGCGTTGAAGAGTGTCCAGTAAGCAATCATCTTATCCTTTTCGTCGCCTGTCTTCCAGAAACGACGACGGTTTGTTCTGATGTACCAGTTTGAAATATCATCAACGAAGATTTCGAATTCCTTAATAAGGTTATATGCCTTGTAGTCGTCCATCTGAGCAGTTGCCTTCTTGATGAAGTCGTTTGTTCTGATAACGAGCCACTTATCTGTAATTGTCATAGCGTCCTTGTCAGGTGTGTAGCCTTCGAAGTTGGGCTTGTCAATTCTTGCGTATGTTTCAAAGAATGTGTAAATGTTCCAGAATGAAAGGAGCTTTCTTCTTGCTTCGTCACCAAGGTTGAAGCCGAAACGAACGTCGTTAGCAACGGGACCGCCTGCATAGAGGTAACGTACTGTATCAGCGCCGATCTTTTCAGCAGCTTCGTCGAAACGGATCATAAAGCCTGTTTTTGAGAACTTTTCGCCTGTTTCCTGAACAACACTTGAGTGGCAGAGAACTCTTTCATAAGGAGCCTTGTCTTCAAGAACTGTACTCATAAAGAGAAGTGAGTAGAACCAGAGACGAACCTGCTCACGCATTTCAACAACCCATTCAGCAGGGAAGTTCTTTTTCCATTCTTCCTTATCGGTGAAGTAGCCTGTTGTTGAGAAGGGAACGATACCTGCGTCGAGCCATACGTCGCCAACATCAGTGATTCTCTTTACATTTGCTGAGCACTTGGGACACTTGATTTCAACTTCGTCAATCCAGGGTCTGTGAAGCTCGGGAAGAGCATCAACCTTAGCGGGATCAACTGCAAGGCTCTTGAGCTCGTCAATTGAGCCTACAACGTGAACGTTGCCGCACTCCTCACATACATAGAAGGGAAGAGGCATACCGTAGTAACGCTTACGTGAAATGTTCCAGTTACCCATATTGTTAAGCCAGTCGAGCATTCTCTTGCCGTTTGATTCGGGCTCCCACTTAACGCTCTGTGCGTTTCTGATAAGTCTGGGCTTAAGCTCTTCTGTAGCAATAAACCATGAGGGAACAAGACGGTAGATAAGCTCTTCCTTACATCTCCAGCATACGGGATAGCTGTGTTCGTGAGGCTTAACAAGATAGAGCTTGTCGCGATTCTTGAGTTCTTCAAATACTTCGTCAGCAATTGTCTTTGAGTTCTTGCCTGTGAAGAAGCCGAAGCCCTTGAGGAAGATACCCATATCGTCAACGGGCATAATTTCGGGAAGACCGAGTCTCTTGCCGAGCTCGTTATCTTCTGCACCGCAACCGGGAGCAATGTGTACAACGCCTGTACCTTCTTCAGCGTCAACATCTTCCCATGCTACGATTTTGTGTTCAAAGCCCTGCTGAGCTTCAAGCTCGGGGAAGCAGGTGTCATATTTCTTGCCAACGAGTTCTTCACCCTTGAACATACGAAGCACTTCAAGCTTGTCGTCGCCGAGATACTTGATTGCGTTCTTAGCAAGGATAAGAGTCTTTTCGTCGCTCTTAACCTTTACTTCAACATAGTCGATTTCAGGGTTAACTGCAAGAGCAACGTTTGATGAAAGTGTCCAGGGTGTTGTTGTCCACACAATGATTTTGCTGTTTGTGCCTTCAACGGGAAGCTTGAAGAAAACAGAATTGTGAGTAACAGTTTTGTATGAGCCTGTCATTTCATGCTCTGAAAGTGATGTGCCGCAACGGGGACACCAGGGCATAGGCTTATATTCTCTCTTGATCCAGCCGTTGTTGTCGCAGGTCTTGAGGAAGTGCCAGATGCTTGTGATGTTGAGGTCTGTGTTGGTGTAGTATGAGTTATCCCACTGCATCCACTGACCGAGTCTCTTTGACTGTTCAGTGATAACGCCTGAATACTGCTTTACACGTTCAACGCACTTTGTTGTAAACTTGTCGATACCGTAATCTTCGATATCCTTCTTTGATTCAAAGCCAAGTTCCTTTTCAACGCCAACTTCTACCCAGAGACCCTGGCTGTCAAAGCCGTTCTGACAGCGGCAGTCATAGCCCTGCATATATTTGTATCTGATGAATGTATCCTTGAGAGTACGTCCCCATGCGTGGTGAATACCCATAGGATTGTTTGCTGTAATAGGTCCGTCGATAAAACGGAAACGTTCTTTTCCCTGATTTTTTTCTTTTCTTTTTTCGTAGCAATTGTTATCTTCCCAGAACTTGAGAACCTCATGTTCCATGGCGATAAAACTGTTGCTTTTTTCCATTTCTGCCATTGGTTTATTCCTCCGTAAAAAGAATTGTGATGAACACATAATTCACCAATTTTAAATACCGTAATAGTATACAATATTATGCAGGAATTTTCAAGGGCTTATCACAATAAAATGTTATGTATAATAATAAATAAACAGTGAACATTGTGCAATAACTATTGACCTAAGGGCGATAAGTATGTATTATAGCAGGAGTTTGTCATAGGAAAGGAGTTGAAAAGGAAAAAATGAAGAGATTTTCAAGACTTACAGCAATTGTGGTTTCACTTACAATGCTTATGTCACTTTCAGGTGCGGCAGCTTTTGCAGATGAAGAAGTAACCGTTGAAAAGACAATTACACAGATTACAGAATACTTTAAATAAAAACATAAAAATTTAAAATACATGCAACACTTCTGCCTTATAATTTGTCTAATAGGGCAGAGGTGATTTTTTATGAAAAAAACATTGGCACTTTTATTGACAGTCATACTTGCGCTTACTTTTTTCGGTTGTGCAAAAAGAGAAAACAGAGCAGACACTTCTCTTAAAGAGGGTGAAATGATGCTTACAGGTTATGTTACGGAAAGCTACGGCAGTACACTGCTTCTTGAAAAGACGGATGACGGTGAGTGGCAGGATTTTGTAAGCGACAGAGTATATGTTACAATCGGAGATAACACAGAGTTTGTAATTGACGGCTGGTATGTAACCGACCTTTCTGCCGATTACTTTAAAGGGAAATACATAAGTGTAATTTGCAGTGAGCTTGTGCTTGAAACTTATCCTGTTCAGCTTCAGAACGAAAGAATGATAATTGAGCTGGATTAACAATCAATTAAAAAAACTTACAAAAAATTGAAAAATATAAAAAAGTGTGCTATACTCTTCTTGCAAATCAAAATGCAAGGAGAGTTTTTTATGAAGAAAAAAATTACAGCACTTATCCTTTCCGTTATTATGATTTTTTCCTGCGGTGCAATTCCTGCTTCTGCAGCGGATATCGGTGGCGTAAACACAGACAATCTTCTCACAAGAGCACTGGGCTTTCTTGTTGAAACCCTTATCGGTGCCGTTGATTTCTGTCTTGGCGAAAATGAGTCCTTCATCAAAGAAGAGGACTTTGTTTACGAAAACTTTTTTGAAGGTACAAAGGATTTCATCGATGAAGCAAAAGAGGGTGCAAAGTGGTCACTGGGTTACAGTACAGTAAGTCTTGTGCCCGAAAACTTTAAGGATTATGACCTTTACCTCGGTGGATTTATGTGCGAGAAAAATATGTTCACCAACGATGTAAGAGAAATTCTTGATGATATGAAGGTGCGCGTAATCGCCCTTAATGACGGCTCAGGCAGAGGAACTGCAGTTTTTGCAACTGTTGACTCAATCGGTGTTTCCAACGGCGATATCAGACACATCAGAGGTCTTCTTAAGGAATACGCCGAAGAAAATGCACTTAACTCAATCAATATTTTTGCTACACACGTGCACTCAGGTATTGATACTCAGGGTATGTGGACAGAAATTATCAAGAAGTGGCCGAGAAATATTATGAGCTCAGCTCTCAGAAAGTCTGACTGGCAGCTTCAGGGCACAGACCCCGAATATATGGAATTCTTCTACGGCAGAATCAAGGGTGCAATTGAAGAAGCTGTTTCTTCAATGGAAGAGGGCGAAATGACCTTTGCAAGAAAAGATATCGGTGAAAGATATTTCTATAACAAAAACCGCCCCTCAGCAACTGCACTCGACACAGAGCTTAAGCGCTTCACATTCACTCCCGATAACAAAGAGGTTTCCCCCACAATTATTCTCAATATGGCTGCTCATCCTGACGTTGCAGGTCTTGCAGTAGGCGACGAAGTAAACGGCCACGGCGTTTCAGGTGACTATGTTTATTATATCGGTGAAACCCTTAACAAAGCAGGTTATAACTTTATGTTCTTTAACGGTGCCATCTGCGGTATTTATATTGGTGGCGTCAAGGGTGAAGAAGAACGCAGAGTAGACGGCCCTGCAAACTACGGCAGAGAAATCGGCAGAATGGTGCTTTCACTTACAAAAACAGAGGCAGAAATCAAGGCTGACTCCTTCCTTTCAACACCTGATTTTGTTACAAGAGATGAATACATAACCTGGTATGAAGGCTGGACTCCTGTTGAGGAGACAAAGGTTGAGCCTATTCTCAACATCAGACTTCAGAAGGTTGATTTCAAGGTTACAAATCCTCTTATCAAGGCAGCTTCAAAAATCAAGCTTGTAAACTATCTTGTTAAGGTAAAGGGCTTAAGAGATTACTATCTCACAACCGAAATCGGTTATATTGAGCTTGGCAAGGATATAAAAATTGCAATGGTACCCGGTGAATATTGCACAGACCTTGCTTACGGCGGTGCTTCACTTACAGCTGAAGGCAGTATCCTCGGTAAGGATTTTGAAGGCAAAACCCTCGTTGACATTTTCGGCGAAGATGTAATTGTTTTCGGTCTTGCAAACGACGCTATCGGATATATTGTTCCCGATAACGACTACGTAATGGCTCTTAACCAGGCTCATTATGCAGAAACTCTTTCTCTCGGCAAAGACACAGCATCAACCCTTTCAAAAGCTTTTGAAGAAATTGCAAAATAAAATTAACCGAATATACAACAACCTGCAACAAGTATTTACTGTTGCAGGTTGAATTTTTAATTTAAAGTGGTATAATTAGGTAGAAAAATATATGCAAACAAAAAAGGGGCAAAGTATGAACTATAAATTCGACTTTAAAGGAAAATCAGTGCTTATTACCGGTGCTGCAAGCGGTATCGGTCTTGAAACGGCAAAAGCCTTTTTAGAAAACGGTGCTGATGTTTATATGACTGACTACAACGGTGAAGCCGTAGCCGAAAAGGCAAAGGAGCTTTTTATGGAATATCCTGACAGTGTTGTTGTGGCAATTAAAGCAGACAACACAAAGCAAGAGGATATTGACGGTATTGTTGAAGCCGTAAAAGCAAACACCGGTAGAGTTGATATTCTTGTAAACAACGCAGGTATGGCTCACTCAGCCTACAGTGTAAATGAATCAAGAGAGGATTGGGGCAAGGTAATTGACCTTAACCTTACAAGTCAGTTTTTTATTGCACAGAAAATTGCAACTGAGTTTATGATTCCTCAGAAAAGCGGAAGAATTGTCAACACCTGTTCACTGGGCGGAATTTTGGGTATACCCTCCGCTGCTGCTTACAGTGCGAGCAAGGGCGGTGTTATGCAGATTACAAAATCACTTTCCTGCGAATGGGCACGCTTCGGTATTACTGTAAATGCAGTGTGTCCCGGTTTTGTTGAAACACCGCTTATCAAGGATGAAATGGCAAACGAAAAGTGGATGGCATATATGAATATGCGCACACCTATGAGAAGACTTGCAAAGCCTGAGGATATTTCGGGTGCAATTCTCTTTTTCAGCTCAGATATGGCGTCATATATTACAGGCTCATCACTTGTAATTGACGGTGGCTTCTCTGCAGGGTCATAAGCTATGAAAAGAAAAAATATATTATTTTTCTTTACCGACCAGCAAAGATACGACACCTTTAATCCTGAACTGATGCCTGAGCTTACGGCACTTTCTGAAGACGGTGTTACCTTTGACAACACGTTTACCTGTCAGCCGGTCTGCGGTCCAGCAAGAGCTTGTCTGCAGTCAGGACAGTATGCAAGTGAAATCGGTTGCTACAAAAACGGAATTTCACTGCCTCTTGATACAAAACCTCTTGCGGAGTATATGAATGAAGCAGGCTATGATACTGCTTACATAGGAAAGTGGCATCTTGCTTCTGATTTCAAATTCAATTGTGAAAAAACTGCAATTCCAAAGGAGCGTCTTGGCGGTTACAGATATTTCCGCGGTGCAGATGTGCTTGAGTTCACTTCACACGGCTACGACGGTTACATCTTCGACGAAGAGGGTAACAAAATAGACTTCAAGGGCTACCGTGCAGACTGTATAACGGATTTTGCTCTTGAATACATCGACAAGCACGATGGTGACAAGCCCTTCTTTATGTTTCTTTCACATATTGAGCCTCACCATCAGAATGACAGACACTGTTATGAGGGCTTCAAGGAAACCGTAAGCAACTATAA
>JAFOXT010000054.1 GCA_017425745.1 Clostridia bacterium
CAATCAGTTCAGAAACAAGTGATGAGCTTCTGAAGTTCAGCACAGAAAAGGCAGGCGACAAGCTTACGGGCACAGAGCTTAATGCAAACGCTCTTTTACCCGAAGACGGCGTGTGCTTCCGCACCAACGACGGACTTTACTGCGGCTTTACCTGTGCGGCGCTTTCAGGCACACTTACCTTTATGCCTCTTGACTTTATGCGCATAGACACTGTTCTTACTGCTTTTTGCAGTTATATGGAAACAGGCAAGGTTGCAAAGGCAGAAAAGGCAGAAAAAGAAAGCAGCGATTCTGAGTTTGATTTTACAAAAAGTGTAGCTAAGCTTGTTAATACTCTTGCAGAGGAAGAGCGCAGAGTTGCACTTGTAACCGGTGAAGCAACAATGTGGATTTATAAGCTTTACAGCGAAATTCCGTCACTTACCGATGTTGCTTCCTTTGTTGAAATTCTTGATGAAAGCACCGAAAACGAAGACGAAGAAGCAACCTCACAGAGCGAATCAGTTAAGCTTGTGGGCAAGGCAAGAGATGCAATGCTTAACTCCGGTGCAGACTTAGGTGCTGCCATTTCAGAGATTTATTCTGTTGAAGGCGACAACGGCGAAACACTTTACTTCACTTATGTTGCCGTTGTTGATAAGGGCATTGCAAAGGCTAAAAAACTCAGCACAACAAATCCTGACGACCTTCAGCTTCTTCTGCCTCATGCAGTTTCACTTCTTTGCGACACTGTATCTCAGAGAGTAACACTTCTTGCAAACTCTTCAGAAGAAGAAAGCAGTGACGACAGTGAAGATGAAAAGCCTGCAGAAAAGCCGAAGATGCCTAAAAATATGGTAATTTTTGCAGCCGTTGTTCTTGCAATTGCAATTATTATCCCCGTGGCGCTGTTCATCAACCTTATGAAGGATGATGAGCCCACAACAACAATGCCGCCTCTCGGCACAATTCCCACACCCTCAATTTCTCAGACTGCACCTACAAGCAGCAGCACTACAGACCCCTTTGCTGCTTCATCAACAACACTTCCCACTCAGCAGGGCGGTGTTACCCAGTCCACAGCAGCCGATATATCAGCTCCCGAAACCACAATGCCTCTCACACCCTCAACAAAGGGCCTTTATACCTTCTATGTATTCGGCTACGGCCACGGTGTAGGTATGAGCCAGGTAGGTGCAAACTATCTTGCACAGCAGGGCTGGACAGCGGCAGAAATTCTTGCACATTACTATTACGAGCCCAACGCAAAAATTGTTACGGGCGAAAAATATCCCGAAAAGATAACCTATAACGGTTCACTTTATGACACAAGAGAATACCTTGCTTCTGCTCTTGAAAGCGAAATGGGTTCATCCTTCAGCTACGAAGCTCTTAAGGCTCAGGCAATTGCACTTTACACCTTTGCAAAGTACAACAATTATAATCTTTCAGAGGATGCACACGCATACGGAAAGACTCCCTCAGAGCTTTGCTACAGAGTTGTAGATGAGGTTATCAACACAGGTTATTACATAGCCTACGGTAACGATGTTGCGGTAACTCCCTTCCACGCTATGAGCGCAGGTGTAACAACCTCATATTATAACGTATGGGGCAAGGGTATCGGTGCAACCGTGCCTTACCTTGCAGGCGGCAGACAGAGCTACGGTGACTATCTTGACAGCAATTACAAGAGCGTATTCACAATTACAAGTGATGACCTTAAGGCTATTGTAAAGGAAAAGCTTAATGTTGAGCTTACAGGCGACCCTGCAACATGGCTCAGCATTGTAACTCACGATAAGGCAGTAAGAGAGGATATCGGTTACGTTTCCTCAATTAATGTTGGCGGCACAATTATTACGGGTAACGAATTCAGAATCAAGGTTCTTGAAGGCAAAATCCGTTCACACTGCTTCGCAATGGTGTATACACCACAGTCCTGATGAAATTCACTTGACATCAGGGAATTATTGGAGTATACTTTCATAGAAAAACTAAAACAAAAGGAGTAATTCATCATGGCATTAGTTACAACAAAAAAGATGTTTGAGGATGCATACAAGGGCGGTTACGCTATCGGTGCATTCAACGTAAACAATATGGAAATCATCCAGGGTATTACAAGAGCTGCAAAGAAAAACAACGCTCCCGTAATTCTTCAGGTTTCTGCAGGTGCAAGAAAGTACGCTGCTCACGGCTACCTTGTAGCTATGGTAAAGGCTGCTGCTGAAGAAACAGGTCTTCCCATTGCTCTTCACCTTGACCACGGCCCCGACTTTGAAACATGTAAGAGCTGCATTGACGGCGGCTTCACATCAGTTATGATCGACGGTTCACACCTTCCCTACGAAGAAAACGTAGCACTCACAAAGAAGGTTGTTGAATATGCACACGCTCACGGCGTTGTTGTTGAAGGCGAACTCGGTCAGCTTGCAGGTATCGAAGACGACGTTAACGTTAGCGAAGAAGACGCTAAGTTCACAGATCCCGCTCAGGTTTATGACTTCGTAACAAGAACAGGTGTTGACTCACTTGCAATTGCTATCGGTACAAGCCACGGTGCTTACAAGTTCAAGCCCGGTCAGAAGCCCCAGCTCAGATTCGATATCCTCAAGGAAATTGAAGAAAAGCTTCCCGGTTTCCCCATCGTTCTTCACGGTGCTTCATCAGTTAACCAGGACGATGTTAAGACAATCAACGAATTCGGCGGTGAAATGCCCGACGCTATCGGTATTCCCGAAGAAATGCTTCGTGAAGCTGCTTCAATGGCTGTTTGTAAGATCAACGTTGACTCAGACATCCGTATCGCAATGACAGCTGCTCTCAGAAAGCACTTCAAGGAGAACCCCAAGCACTTCGACCCCAGACAGTATCTCACACCCGCAAGAGATGCAATTGAAGGCGTTGTTTCACACAAGATTGAAACAGTTCTCGGCTGCGCAGGCAAAGCGTAAAAACAAAAAAATTACTCCGCACGAAAGTGCGGAGATTTTTTTGTTAGAGTTAAAAGTGGAGAGTTGAGAGTTAAGATGAGGGTCGCTTCGCTCCGATAATATCCGTTTCGGCTTTCATAAACCTATATAATAACTACCCGCCAAAGTAACTGAGTTTACTCGGCGGGTTAAATTTTTATATTATTAATATATAAAGGCGGATAAAATCTACTCTTCTACCTATGCGAGAATATAAATTCCGCAGGCTATATCTATCTGTTTGCAGAAATATAAAGTTGCGACCACAACTCCACACTCCACACTTTAAAAGTTTGTGTCGGTCAGGCGGACGGCCAATGGCCGCCCCTACGAATCATTTTCAGATTTCGTCAGTATATAAATCGGAGCGAAGCGACCCTTGACTCCACACTCCACTCTTCACACTCCACACTATTAAAAAGAGCACCCCGTAGGGTGCTTTTTTTAATATGCGATTGTCCATTCTTCGTTGAGGTAACCTTCAAACTTAGCGCTGCCGCCAAGTCCCATTACCTTTGCTTCACCGTCACCGGTCATAGGAAGGTAGTTTCTGAGATGAATAAGCTTACCGTCCTTGTCAAGTGTAACCTGCATCATTGAACCGGGATAGTTCATATTCGCTCTTGTGATATTTACAATACTAGGAAGACCGAGAGATTCAATGTTAAGGAAGCCAAGTGAGCCTGCATTGTGAACAGGTATCGGGCTTTCAGCAGTTGTGCTTTCAGGATTAAGGTTGATGAAGTAAACCTTGTTGTCGCCCTGCTTTTCAGCTCTTGCTGAAGCTACGCCTGCACTTGTAAGTGTGAAGCTGTTGTTTTCGGGAGGTACAGCTGAGAAGGGTGTGAGCTGTTCGCCCTTTGAGTTAACTGCATTACCGTTTGTGAAAACAATTGTTTCTTCGGGAACTGCCTTTGAAGTTACATCAGTGATGATTTCGTTGATTTTTTCAATTGCAGAGGGTACTGAGCAGTCAACAACCTTTACAACAACCTGAAGCTTTCTTAATGCTGTGAAGTTGGGGGTCTGCTTAAGTGTGTTGATAGCGTTTCCTACATCTGTAAGAATTTCATCAGTTGAAAGGCTGCTGATTTCCTTACCTGAGGGAGCAACTGTTACGTCGTTTCCGGGGATAGTGGGCATTGTTGAGGGAACTGTTACGTTGTTGCCGGGTGCTGTGGGTACAGTAGGTGTAACAGTCGGAAGCTGAACGTTGAAATCGCTTGTTGCAATTATCGGATTGGTTGTCTGTGCCGCAAGCTTTGCCTGAGCTCTTCTTTCTTTAAAAATGCCAAGCTCAAAGCCCATTACAAAAAACCATATTGCAAGGGCGGCAGCAATGGCGGCCATAACTTCTTTTTTCATTTTTATCTACTCCTTAACAGATATAATTCTGTATAGTTTATATACTGTTGCCAGTTAAAAACAGACATATATACCATACCTAATTTTAAGGTTTTTGTCAAGCAAATGGTGTACAATTAATAAATAATTAACGGGGTATTGACATAAGCTTCTGATTTTATAAGAAAGAAAAAGTTGTAGGCAGTATATGTATATTGACAAAAAAACACAGAGTATATATAATATAAGCAGACAGAAAAATGCGTCTTTTTTGTCTGAATAAAAAGAAAGAAGGTGCCGATATGAAGGAAATCATTTTCTGGATGGCGGTGACTGTCCTGCTCTCTGTAATTGAGGCGGTGACTGCTAACCTTGTTACTGTGTGGTTTGCAGTGGGTGCCTTCGGTGCGGTTATTGCCGCAGCGGCAGGTGCTACAACTCCGGTTCAGGTAACGGTCTTTGTTCTTCTGTCTGCAGTAAGTCTTGCCCTTACAAGACCTGTAATGAAAAAGGTTACCAAAAAAACAGGCGAGGCAACCAATGCAGACAAGGCAATAGGAGAAATCTGTATTGTGCTTGAGGATATTGACAACGACCGTAATATGGGTGCAGTTTCATGCGACGGAAAAATCTGGTCAGCAAGAACAGTTGACGGTACAGCCGTAAAGAAAGATGAAAAGGTCAGAGTAATCCAAATCAAAGGCGTAAAGCTTATAGTTGAACCCGTAAACAAATACGCCGAAAACTAAAAAGGAGAGAACATTATGGAATTTATTATCCCTATCATTATTTTACTTGTAATTGTATTTCTTGTAACAAACATCAGAATTGTACAGCAGGCAAAAGCAGTTGTAGTTGAACGCCTTGGTGCTTACAAAGCAACCTGGGGTGTAGGTCTTCACTTTAAAATTCCTTTCATTGAAAGAATTGCAAAAACTGTTTCACTTAAAGAGCAGGTTGTGGATTTTCCGCCTCAGCCCGTTATTACAAAGGATAACGTAACAATGCAGATTGACACTGTTATCTATTTCCAGATTACAGACCCCAAAATGTACACCTACGGTGTTGAACATCCCCTTACTGCTATTGAAAACCTTACAGCAACAACTCTCAGAAATATTATCGGTGACCTTGAGCTTGACCAGACTCTTACCTCACGCGATATTATCAACGGCAAGATGAGAGCAATTCTTGACGAAGCAACTGACCCCTGGGGTATCAAGGTTAACAGAGTTGAGCTTAAGAATATTATTCCTCCGAGAGAAATCCAGGACGCAATGGAAAAGCAGATGAAGGCAGAGCGTGAACGCCGTGAAGCTATCCTCAAGGCAGAGGGTGAAAAGAAGAGTGCAATTCTTCTTGCAGAAGGTGAAAAGGAATCGGCAATTCTTCGTGCAGATGCTCAGAAGCAGGCTCACATTCTTGAAGCAGAAGGTGAAGCTCAGGCTATTCTTCAGGTTCAGCAGGCAACCGCAGAGGGTATCAGACTTCTCAATGAAGCAGGTGCATCAGATGCTGTTATTCAGCTCAAGGCTCTTGAAGCTTTTGCTGCTGCAGCAGACGGCAAGGCAACAAAGATTATTATCCCCTCAGAAATTCAGTCACTTGCAGGTCTTGCAACATCACTTACAGAGCTTGCTAAAGAAAAATAAAAAAGCCCTTCGGGGCTTTTTGTTTTTTGGAGTGTGAAGTGTGAAGAGTGGAGTGTGGAGTTGCGGTCGCAATTTCATATCTCTGCAAACATAAAGCTATAGTTTGCGGAATTTCTGTTTACAAAAAGGGGAAAGAGTTAATTTTATCCGTCTTTACAATTATTAACGAAGAAACCACTACCCGCCGAATTTATCAATCTTATTTGGCGGAATAAATATAAAAGTTAAGTAATTAGTTGGAACGGATATAATCGGCGAAGCCCCATAACTCCACACTCCACTCTTCACACTCCACACTTAAAAAAACTCCTCTTTGTGAGGAGTTTTTTTAGTGTAACCGGTTAGCTTTTTCTGTTAAGAAGAGCGTGGAGGAGGAGATCGAAGAAGAGTTCAACCTTGTCGCCGAAGCCTCTTACTGCTTCTCTTTCAGCGTCTCTTACAAGTCCGTTTGCTGCAACTACTTCGCAGGAGTATTTAACCTCGTAGCCTTTTGCGAAACCGAATTCGTAAACCTGAACGCCGTCATCATAATCTTTTCTTGCTTCATAGAACTTAACCTCTGCTTCGTTTACACCGAAGTGAGCGAGAGCTGCTTTCTTAGCTTCTGCAAGACCTACATCCTTGCTGTTATCAACTTTAACTTTAGCCTTGGGTTTAGCTTCAGCTTTGGGCTTTGCTTCAGCCTTGGGTTCAGCTTTTACCTTTGCTCTGCCTTCTCTGTCTACATCGTAGTCATAAACCTTACCGTTTGCTGCGCCGACTTCAACTTCATATTCGAGGTAGCTGCCGTCTGCCTGAGGAACAAGGAAGCTTACATCGTAGTACTTAAGTCCGTCGTCGTAATCGAGCTTTGCTCTGAGATTTAAAACGTCTTCTGCTGCAACGCCTGCCTTGGCGAGAGCAACTTCTTTTGCTTTGTCTGCTGAAACGTCAGAAGCGAAAGCTGAAACTGAGAGTGAAAATACAAGTGCGAATGCAAGTGCCAGGGATGATAATTTCTTTAAATTCTTTTTCATGGATTTGTCCACCTTTCATTTTTGTTTTTTTATTATTTTAGTATTTTTTTTATTTGTAACTTGAGAGGTTTGTTTTTTGTGTGTTCCTCTCTTCTGTTTACACCTACATAATACATAGGTAAAATTAAAAAACGATTAGAATTTTTAACTTTTTCAAAAAATCTGAAAAAGTTTGAAACAGCACAAAAACACAGCATAAAAGATTAAGCGGCACAACATAATGCTGTGCCGCTTTGGTATTCATATTATTTTATTCCATCGGCAAATCCACCGTAAAGATACTGCCTTTTCCGATTTCACTCTGCAGCGATACATCACCGCCGTGCATAAGTGCAATCTGCTTTACCATTGCAAGACCGAGACCTGAACAGCCCTCTTCTCTGCAGCGTGCCTTATCCACACGGTAGAAACGGTTCCATATTTTATCCTG
>JAFOXT010000408.1 GCA_017425745.1 Clostridia bacterium
ATAATACACATCTGTAAGGCTGGGACAGTAACGGAAAGCTTCTCCGCCGATATATGTTACCGTTTTAGGAATATTAATGCTTTCAAGACTTGTGCAGTTTACGAAGGCACCCCAGTCTATTGTTTCTACACTGCTACCAACTGTCACACTTGTAAGATTAATGCAATAACCGAAAGCATATCCATAAATAGTTTTAACGCCATTGCCGATTACTACACTTGTAAGGTTATCACAAGCCCAAAAAGCACTACCACCGATTGTTAGCACACTATCAGGAATAATTACACTTGTAAGTTTGTCGCAATCATCGAAAGCGTCATTACCGATAAATTTCACACTATCACCGATTCTTACACTTGTGAGGCTGTCACAATCATCGAAAGCATAATTACCGATAGTTGTAACACTGTCACCGATTGTTAAACTTGTGAGGCTGTAGCAATAATAGAAAGCATAATTACCGATTGTTGTTACACTGTCAGGAATATCAACATCTGTAAGATTGTAACAATAATAAAATGCATTATCACCAATAACCGTAACCGTATTACCAAAATTAACAGTTGTAAGATAGTTACAATTATTAAACGAATCGGCACCAATTTCAGTAATACCGTCACCGATAACTACTTCCTTGATGTCCTTATTTTGATAAAACGCCTCTGCGTTAATTTTGCCTGTGCCTTCAATAGTAAGCTTACCTGTAGCACTGTCAAAGGTGTAGGTTGCGGTCTTTCCGCACTTGCCTGTTGCATTCAGCGCACTTGCGGTTATACCAAAGCCAAGGTCAGCAACGGGTACGGCAGGCACCGATACAACCAGAAGCAAAAGCACAAGAGCAACGCACAAAACTTTTCTGAATCTGTTCATTTTTGTTCCTCCTTATTTTTCCAAAAAATATTTACACTTAAGTTTAGCACTTTCAACAGCAAAATGCAAGGGGAAAATTAAATGAAGCACTCGCTTTCGCTCGCATGAAGCATTTGCTGAAGCAAATATGAAGCATTGAACTTGCGTTCAATATGAAGCAAAGCGTGCCGTAAAAAAATTCATGCACCGAAGGTGTGCTTCATAGCCGAAGGCTGCTTCATTTTTCATGTGCCGTAAGGCACGCTTCATTTAAAAAGCCCGACGGGCCGACAGAGAATTTCTGCCGACCCGTGGGTTGAATTATATGAGGAATTGGAATTATTCTTCTGCATCCTTTTTAGCTTCTTCAATTACCTTCTGTGCAACATTCATGGGAGCGTCTTCATATCTTGCAAATTCAAGTGTGAAGTAGCCTCTGCCTGCTGTTACTGAACGAAGGGTTGTTGAGAAGTCGCCCATTTCTGCCATGGGAACTTCTGCAACGAGCTCCTGCATCTTGGGTTCGTCAGCTGCGCCCATACCGAGTACACGGCCGCGGCGCTTTGTGATGTCGCCCATAATATCACCGAGGTTTGCATCGGGCATATAAACCTTAAGCTCACCGATGGGTTCGAGAATAACGGGGCTAGCCTGAGCCATACCGTTCTTGTATGCGATCTTAGCTGCAGTCTTGAATGCCATTTCGTTTGAGTCAACGGGATGG
>JAFOXT010000409.1 GCA_017425745.1 Clostridia bacterium
GTTGAGCTTATGGGGTACGAGCTTATTAAATCTTCAATTCAGAAAATTCTGAATCCCGATAAGGTTGTTTTCAGCTACGGAGCTATAATTGTTCTTGCTTTTTCAATTCTCGGGAAAATCTGGATGGGCTTTTTCAACAAAAAGCTCGGCAAAGCAATCAACTCCCCTGCTATGATTGCTGTCGCTTCCGACAGTCTCAGTGATACGGCAGCAACATTTATCTCGCTGCTTTCACTTTTATTGTCAAAGTTTACCGATTTACCTCTCGACGGCTTTATGGGTATTATCGTATCTTTCTTTATCCTTAAATCAGGCTTTGAAATACTCAAAGAAAGTATTGCTATTATTCTCGGTGCTCCGCCGTCTAAAGAGCTTGTAGATGAGCTCGTAGAGCAAATAACCTCGTATGACGGTATTCTCGGTATTCACGATCTTGTTATACATTCCTACGGTGAAACAAGAATGTTCGGAACAGTTCATATTGAATTTGCCGCAGACAGTGATTTGCTTGAGGCACATGAAACCGCCGACACAATCGAAAAAGAAGTCAAAGAAAAATTCGGAATTGAGCTTGTTGTTCACCTCGATCCGCTCATTACTAACGATGTTAGAATCAACGCACTCAAGGAAATGGTTGGTAAAGAGCTTAAATCAATAGGAAACGAGCTTACTTTCCACGATTTCAGAGTTGTAGACGGACCTACAAGAACCAATCTTATTTTTGATGTGGTACTGCCACATGAGTATAATCTCAGCGAAGAGGATGTTAAAACAAAGCTTCAGAGCCGGATTGCAGATATTGACAGCCGATATGCTCTTGTAATTATGTTCGATTACGACTATATTTCGTCTTAAAAAGCATATGAAGTGTAATCAGTGGTTAATATGCACAAAATAAGCTATTTTGTTTACAGATAATTTTATATGACAAATCTTCAAGAAACTATTGAAAAGTTTTAAGAAACAAGTACAATATATATGTATGTGTTTAAAATTACACGAAGTTTAACATGGGGGTAAATTAATATGTCTAATGCAGTATCTGATTATTTTGAAGGAATTCAGGGACGCCTCGGCATTATTGCTATGAGAGGCTGCGAAGAATTCGCAAAAAAGGTAAGCGATCAGATTGTTGAAATCCGCGAAAAAATGGGTGACACAGAAATTATCGGCTACCACAGAGATTCTTATATTCTTGATGCAGAATTTCCCAGATTCTCAACCGGTGAAGGTAAAGGCGTTATCAAAGAAACAATCAGAGGTTACGACCTTTTCATTATTTCCGACTGCTTCAATTACAGCGTAACTTACAAAATGTATGACCTCAAAGATGCTGACGGTAAGCCTCTTCAGGTTCCGATGAGTCCCGACGATCACTTTGCAGATCTCAAGAGAGTTATCTCAGCTTGCGCAGGTAAGGCTAAGAGAATTACTGTTATTATGCCTATGCTTTATGAAGGAAGACAGCACAGACGTACTTCAAGAGAATCACTTGACTGTGCACTTGCACTTCAGGAGCTCGAAAATCTCGGCGTAAGCAACATTATCACATTCGACGCTCACGATTCCAGAGTACAGAACGCAATCAGAATCGGTTTCGAAAGCGTTTCACCTACATATCAGATGATCAAGGCTCTTGCCAAGAGTCAGAACAATGACATTCAATTTACACCTGAAAATACAATGATTATCTCTCCTGACGAAGGTGGTATGGGCAGATGCGTATACTACTCACAGGTTCTTGAGGTAGACCTTGGTATGTTCTATAAGAGAAGAGATTTCACCCGTGTTATCGACGGAAGAAACCCCATTATCTCACACGAATTCCTTGGTGACAATGTTGAAGGCAAAGACGTAATTGTTGTTGACGATATGATTTCAAGCGGCGACTCAATGATCGACGTTTGCAAGCAGCTTAAGAATCTCAACGCAAGAAGAATTTTTGTTTTCTCTTCATTCGGTCTTTTCTCATCAGGTCTTGAAAGATTTGACAAAGCTTATGAAGAAGGCATCTTTGATAAGATTTTCACTACTAACCTTATTTATCAGACACCTGCTCTCATTCAGAAGCCCTGGTACTATTCAGTTGATATGTCAAAATATGTAGCACTTATTGTTGACACGCTCAATCACGATAAGTCAGTTAGTCAGTTCCTCAATCCTATTCAGAAGATCAACGACTATGTAAAGAGATATAATCTCAAATAAAATTAAAGCTTAAGCGACCCTTCAGTCTGAAGGGTCGCTTTTTTATATGCTATATGTATTCAGTTAAAGAAACTATACCACCCACATCGGTCAGCTGTATATTTTTGGGATAAACAGCTTTACAATGGTGTTTATCAAGAAAAGCTAAGATTTCATCAGAATTTCTGTGCAGTCTTATATCACCAAAAAAATAAATCTCATCTTTCGAAATCTTTGCAGATGCACCACCGATAAAGCCGTATTCGTGACGTCCAAGAACAATGTCACCTTTTTCAATCAAAAGGATATCAAAGGCATTTTTGAGCGTTTTAAACACAGACATATCATCAGTAATCAAGGCTTTTTCATTAACAGGTAATATCGAGCACTTTGTATATCCCTGTTTCACAGTGTATTTGTTAAATTCGGTAATTCTTTCAAGTACATTCTTATCGCTGTAAGAAAAAGCTCCGACCGCATTTTTGCCAAACAAAGCAACGTTAAGCTTTACATCCTCGGGATACTCCCCTGCTATCGGTTCAATAGTTTTAACAACATCGAAGCCACGCAGTTCAAGTTTATGAATGAGATTTATCTGGTTTTTATCAACAGCAACTTTGTTTCCGCCAAAATGAAGTGCACACATATCAGCATGAGTGCTGACGGCTATGTCGATATGATTATTCGGTTCAAAATTCAATATTTCAATGCCGTTTTCTTTGAAAAACAATTCACATTCATAAGGAATCTGACCGCAGATTGCACTTGCAACTCTGCCTTCGGGTAAATTTGGCTTATCAATAAACTTAATCATAATATTATAGCTTCAAAGGCTTCTCTGATTGTACGTACACCCCTGACCTCAATTTCAGCTTTAAGTGATGCTGAAATGTTTTTCAGGTTGCTTTTAGGAATCACGCAACGGGTAAACCCAAGACGTGCAGCTTCTTTAATTCGTTGTTCACAGTGTGATACACCTCTGATTTCACCTGCAAGACCGATTTCACCAAATGCAAGCACATCATCACGCAGTGAATAATCCTTTAAGGATGAAACAAGAGCCATAACAATTGTAAGATCAAGCGCCGGTTCATCAAGCTTCATACCGCCGACAACATTAACATAAACATCGTTACCCGCGAAGAAATACCCTGCCCTTTTTTCGAGCACAGCCAGAAGCATATTAAGTCGGTTGAAATCAAAGCCGTTGGTAATTCTGCGTGGGTTGCCGTAATTGTTTGAAGCAACAAGCCCCTGAATTTCAGCGAGAATTGGTCTTGAGCCCTCCATAACACAAGCAACACAAGAGCCCGGGGTATTCTTCGGTCTGCCTGATATAAGCATTGCCGAGGGATTTTCAACCTCTTTAAGACCTACATCAAACATTTCAAATACACCAATTTCATTTGTGGAACCGAATCTGTTTTTAACAGCTCTGAGAATTCTGAAGGAAAGATTTCTTTCACCTTCAAAATAAAGCACTGCATCAACAATATGTTCAAGAACCTTAGGACCTGCTATATTACCATCCTTATTAACATGACCGACCATAATTATGGGAATTGAAAGACTTTTTGATGTTCGCATAAGAAGATTAGAGCATTCTCGCACCTGAGTAACACAGCCGGGTGAAGAATTGAGTGCCGTAAAATTCATTGTCTGAATCGAGTCGATTATAACAAGATCGGGAGTTGTTTGTCTGATATGCTCACAAATTAATTCAATATCAGTTTCACACAAAATGAAAAGATTATCTGCTGAAACCTTCAGTCTGTCTGCTCTGAGCTTAATCTGACTGTATGACTCTTCACCTGAAACATAAAGAACCTTAAGCTTCTTTCCAAGCTCCTTACAAATCTGCAGGAGTATTGTTGATTTACCAATACCGGGATCACCACTAAGAAGCACAAGTGAGCCTTTTACAATCCCGCCGCCAAGCACCCTATCAAGCTCTTTCATACCGGTTTTATATCTGAGTTCGGTGTCGGTTTTGATTTCACTAATTGCATAAGATGTAATGTTCTGAACAGTTCTTTGCACAGCTTTTCCGTTTTTTTGCGGTAATTCCTGTCTTATCTGTTCTTCAAGTGTTGCCCACTCGCCACAATCAGGACATTTTCCCAACCATTTTGGTGTTTCATATCCGCAGGATGAGCACACATAATAAGTTTTCGTTTTCCCTGCCATTATAAATCTCCTTTTGCTATGAAATATTCATTCAATCCGTTCAATATAACCAAAGACATTTTTATCTGATATTCTTCATCATTAAGCAAAGCTGTCTCTGTAGGATTAGACATAAATCCACATTCAACCATAACCGATGGCGTTTTTGAATGATAAAGCAAATAAATTTCCTTACCGCTTTTCTTTGTTTTTCTTTCGTTTTCTGTCTGAAGGCCTTCCCTGACTGAATTCTGTATATAATCAGCGATAAGCTTACTTTCAGGATTATTAGGTGAATAAAAAATCTGGGCACCGTTATATTTTTGCTGAGTAAAATAATTCTGATGTATGCTAAGAAATACACTTTCAGGATTATTTTCAATAACAGACATTCGGTTTCTTATATCAGAAACCTTTTTACTTCTCATTGATTCATGAGAACCGCTGTAAATCAATTTATCCTCGTTCCTTGTCATCAGTGTATTGTAACCGCACAGAGTAAGAAGTATGTCAAGCTTTCTTGAAATTGAAAGATTGATATCCTTTTCAACTATTCCGTCTGCTGATGAAGTACCTCCATCCTCTCCTCCGTGACCGGGATCAATTATTATGAGAGGCAAAGCGCTCATAACTGACACGTTACTTGTCGCTTCATTACTGTCAACACCGATATAAAATGACAAAATCAAAAGCAAATAAGATGCTATTGCCATAAGACTGATAACAGAGGAAAATAAATTTTTGAACTTTATTGAAAAATATATGCCTTTATTCACTGTAATCACCCATAAATTTTATGAGTAAAAGCATTTTTATATAACAAAGTATAACTCAAAAAACAAAAATAATCAACTGCATAGAGTCCACAATTTGTCACCGAACAAAAAAACAGAGGCAAGGATCAACCTTGCCTCATTATAATTATTTAACTTCAATTCTCCAGCCGTAGGGATCTTCCTTCTTGCCCCACTGGATACCTGTAAGTTCATCGTAAAGCTTCTGTGTGAGTTCACCGATACCGCCGTCACCGATTGTCATAACATCGTCAACATAACGAAGCTTACCAACGGGTGAAACAACTGCGGCTGTACCTGTACCCCATACTTCTTCAAGAGTACCGTCTTTTGCGGCAGCAACAAGCTCGTCAACAGAAATTCTTCTTTCTTCTACTTCGTAGCCCCATGATTTGCAAACATGGATAATTGAGTTACGAGTGATACCGGGAAGAATGCTGCCGTTGAGCATAGGTGTAACTACCTTGCCGCCGATTTTGAAGAAGATGTTCATAGCACCTACTTCTTCGATGTACTTTCTTTCTACACCATCAAGCCAGAGTACCTGTGAATAACCGCTGTCGTGTGCCTTAACCTGAGCAATAAGAGAAGCAGCGTAGTTACCGCCTGTCTTAGCAAAGCCCATACCACCCTTAACAGCACGAACATATTCGTCTTCAATCCAGATACCAACAGGAGCAAGACCACTTTCGTAGTAAGCACCTGAGGGTGAAAGAATTATAATGAAGAGATATGTCTTTGAGGGAGCAACACCGAGGAATTCATCAGTTGCAATAATGAAAGGACGGATGTAGAGTGATGTACCTTCGTCTGCAGGCACCCAATCTCTGTCCACATCAACAATAGCCTTAACAGCATCAACAAAATCATCAATAGGAAGTTCGGGGATGCAAAGTCTTTCATTGGTAGCGTTTGTTCTCTTAGCGTTCATATCAGGACGGAAAAGGTAAATCTTATCGCCTTCGCCTCTGTATGCCTTAAGACCTTCAAACATTTCCTGGCCGTAATGGAAAACCATAGCACTGGGGTCAAGTGAAAGGTTGCCGTAAGGAACAATTCTTGCGTCATGCCAACCCTTGCCTTCAGTGTAGTTCATCATAAACATATGGTCAGTAAAAATATGACCGAAACCGAGCTTTTCGCCCTTAGCAGGCTTTGCTTTCGGAGTAGTTGTTTTGGTAATTTTGATATCCATAATTAACACCTCAATATTTTAAAACTCATAACCAAGCTTAACAGCCTTAAGGTTAACATCAATGAGATTTGCTTTTCTGGGAGGAACAACCTTTTTAACTGCGTCTTCAACCTTTGCATATCCTACATTGTCGCAAACCTTCATAAGCTTGCCCATAAGAATCATATTAGCGAGAGTTGAAAAGCCTTCATCGGTTGCAATTTTTGTTGCAGGTACATAGTAAACGTTAACATCATCTCTCTGAACCTTTTCAGAAATAAGTGTTGAGTCAACAATAATTGTGCCGCCTGAAACAACTTCACTTTCATACTTTTTAAGTGAAGGAAGGTTCATTGCAACAAGAACATCGGGATTTGATACGATAGGTGAACCAACAGCTGTATCGCTGACGATTACACTGCAGTTGGCAGTACCGCCACGCATTTCCGGGCCGTATGAGGGAAGCCAGCTGATCTGCTTATCTTCGAGAAGCCCCTTATAAGCGATGAGCTTGCCTGCAAAAAGTACGCCCTGACCGCCGAAGCCTGCAATAAGAATCTGAGTTGTGCTCATTATTCTGCCTCCTTTTCTGCATCTCTGTCCTTATAAACACCAAGAGGATAATAAGGAAGCATATTGTCTTCAAGCCACTTAAGAGCATCTACAGGGCTGAGACCCCAGTTAGTAGGACAAGTTGAAACAACTTCGATAAGTGAGAAGCCCTTCTTATCAATCTGATTCTGGAATGCCTTCTTAATAGCTTTCTTTGCGTTTTTAACGTTCTTTACATTATTTACAGCAACTCTTTCGATGTAGCCTGCACCGTCGAGCTGTGAAAGAAGCTCTGAAACCTTAACAGGGAAACCACAGTGGTTTGTATCTCTGCCGTAAGGTGAAGTCTGTGTCACCTGACCGGGAAGTGAAGTAGGAGCCATCTGTCCGCCTGTCATACCGTAAATTGCGTTGTTAACAAAAATTATTGTAATATTTTCATTTCTTGCTGCTGAGTGAACAGTTTCAGCCATACCGATTGAAGCAAGGTCGCCGTCGCCCTGATATGTGAAAACAATGTGGTTGTCAGGATCAGCACGCTTAAGACCTGTTGCAACAGCAGGAGCTCTGCCGTGAGCAGCCTCAACCATATCACAGTTGAAATAGTTGTAAGCAAGAACTGAACAACCAACAGGAGCAACACCGATTGTCTTGCCTTCAATACCAAGCTCATCGATTGCCTCGGCAACAAGACGGTGAATAATACCATGAGTACAACCGGGGCAATAATGTAAAGGCACATCTGCAAGTGACTTGGGTTTATCAAATACTACCATTTTATTTTCCCTCCTTGTCTACAGAAATAATGCTTTCAAGAACCTGCTCGGGAGAAGGAATCATACCGCCTACTCTGTTGCAGAGATGTACGTTTTTCTTGCAATCTGTTGCGAGTCTGATGTCTTCAATCATCTGACCCATTGAAAGCTCAACAGAAATGAATGCCTTAACCTTGTCAGCTGCCTTCTGGAAAGGAGCCTTGGGGAAGGGCCAGAGTGTGATAGGTCTGATAAGACCAACCTTGATACCCTCTTCTCTTGCTTTAACAATTGCATTTTTAGCAACTCTTGCCGCAATACCGAAAGCAACAACACAGATGTCAGCATCGTCCATCATGTACTCTTCGTACATAGCTTCATTTTCTTCGATAGTCTTGTATCTGTCGTATCTTTCAAAATTGAGTTTTTCAAGCTCATCGGGTACAAGTGAAAGAGAGTTAATAATGTTCTTCTTTCTTTCGAGCTTTGTGCCTGTAACAGCCCATGACTTATCATAATCGTTAACCTTAACCTCTGAAAGCTCAACAGGCTCCATCATCTGACCGATTGTACCGTCAGCAAGAATCATTGAAGTCATTCTGTACTTTTCTGCAAGGTCAAAGCCCTTGATTGTAAGGTCAGCCATTTCCTGAACTGATGAAGGTGCAAGAACGATCATTTTGAAGTCACCGTGTCCGCCGCCCTTAGTAGCCTGGAAATAGTCAGACTGTGAGGGCTGAATGCCACCGAGACCGGGGCCGCCACGCTGTACGTTTACAACAAGTGCAGGAAGATCTGAACCTGCCATATAAGAAAGTCCTTCAGCCTTAAGAGAAATTCCGGGGCTTGAAGATGATGTCATAACTCTTTTACCGGTTGATGCAACACCGTAAACCATATTAATTGCAGCAACCTCACTTTCAGCCTGAAGGAAGCAGCCACCGATTTTAGGCATTTTCTTTGCCATGTAAGCAGCAATTTCAGTCTGAGGGGTAATAGGATAACCGAAGTAATGTCTGCAGCCTGCAAGAATAGCAGCTTCAGCAATGGCTTCGTTACCCTTCATAAGTACTTTTTCAGCCATTTCCTTTACCTCACTTTTCAACTTTAATTATGCAATCGGGACACATAGTTGCGCAGAAAGCACAAGCAATACACTGACTTTCGTCTGTGATTTTTACAGGTGTGTGACCTTTTGCATTGATTACATCTGTATCAAGCACAAGAAGCTTTTTGGGACAAGCAGCAACGCAAAGTCCGCAGCCCTTGCACATATCGGTTTTAAACGTCAATTTAGCCATATCGGCACCTCCGTTTTATTAAAACTGTTTTTTCTGAAGCGTCAACGGAAAATACTCATTTCCCGATTTTTTAACAACATCATATATATTACTCTCAACCGAAGAAAAAAGCAAGGGTAAAGATGTTATTTTACAAAGTTTTTTCACTTCATTTTCTGTGGAAAATATATCCTCTTTTGTCGTTAAAGCTCCAAGATTGGAGTTGTTGACAATTGCTGTAAATTTAAGAGAGCTTACCGCTTCAATTTCTCTCATAATCTCAACAGCATCTTCAGCTGTTCTTGTAATAGGTCTGAAAAAATTAACAACGAAAATCATTTCATAATTATCTTCGCTTTTAATTGCATTTGCAAGCCTGCCGAGAACAACAGAGCCTGCATCGTCGCCGCCGATATCAAGAACTGCATAGCTGTTTTTATCATTAATAATTCTGTTAATTGTAAAAGGCAACGCAGGAATATCAAGATTGGTTGCAGCAAACTCAGAACATATGAGGTCAATCCCCTCTTCCTTCAACTCGTTTTCACTATCCTTGGAGCGGAAATATGGATTAACTATATCCAAGTCTGCAAGGGCAACCGATTTGCCGCTTTTTTTAAGCTCTTTTGCAAAATTAACTGCAATATTGGTCTTACCACTGCCGTAGTGACCTGCAAAAATCACTACTCGCTTACTGTTATCAATATATCTCATAATTACAGCTTGTTTCTCTGAATCTTGCCGCTGATTGTTTTGGGAAGCTCATCACGGAAGACTACTATTCTGGGATATTTATAAGGAGCGGTATTCTTCTTAACATAGTTCTGAATTTCTTTCTTAAGCTCTTCTGTCGGTTCAGTACCCTTTGTGAGAACAATACTTGCTTTTACAACCTGACCTCTCATATCATCAGGAGCAGCAGAAACACCGCATTCAAGAACATAAGGAAGCTCCATGATTACGTTTTCAATTTCAAAGGGTCCTATACGGTAGCCTGATGACTTAATAACATCATCGATACGGCTTACATACCAATAGTAACCGTCTTCATCGCACCAAGCAGTATCACCTGTATGATACATACCGTCATACCATACTTCGTTTGTCTTTTCATCATCATTGTAGTAGCCCTTGAAAAGACCGCAAGGAATCTTCTTATCAGTTCTTACAACAATTTCACCTGTTTCACCAACAGCACATTCTTTTCCGTCGGGATCAACAATTGCAATATCATAGCAGGGAACGGGCTTACCCATAGCGCCCGGCTTAGGTATTGTTCCTGCAAGGTTAGCGATTGTAAGGGTTGTTTCGGTTTGGCCGAAGCCTTCCATAATTACAATGCCTGTAGCCTTTTCAAATTGATAGAACACTTCAGGATTAAGAGCTTCACCTGCAGTTGTTGCATATCTGATTGAAGAAAGATCATATTTTGAAAGATCCTCCTTGATAAGCATTCTGTACATTGTGGGAGGAGCACAGAATGTTGTGATATGATACTTAGCAAACATAGGAAGAATTTCAGAAGCATTAAATCTGTCAAAGTCAAATGTAAATACTGCACCTTCACACATCCACTGACCGTAGAACTTGCCCCACATTGCCTTACCCCAACCTGTGTCGGAAATTGTAAGGTGAAGGTCGCTGGGCTGAATTGTGTGCCAGTATCTTGCTGTTATAAAGTGACCGAGAGCATACTTAAATGAGTGTGCAGCAATCTTCGGATATCCTGTTGTGCCTGAAGTGAAGAACATAAGCATTGTATCATCACCGCAGGCTGTATCCTCAGTACGGGCATAAATACTTCTGAAAAGCTTATATTCAGTATCGAAATTATGCCAGCCCTCTCTGTCAGCACCGACAATAATCTTATATTCAAGCGCACCGTAGGTTGCGGCAGCCCTATCAATGTGGTCAGCAACAGCGCCGTCTGCAGTACAGACAATAGCCTTGACACCCGCAGCCTTAAAGCGATATTCAAAATCGTGCTCTACGAGCTGATTTGTTGCAGGAATAATTACTGCACCGATTTTGTGAAGAGCAAGAGCAGTAATCCAGAACTGATAGTGACGCTTAAGCACAAGCATTACTCTGTCGCCCTTTTTGATGCCGAGAGAAAGGAAGTAGTTGGCTGCACGGGCAGATTCCTTTTTCATATCCTTATAGGTGAATCTTCTTTCCGTCTTGTCATTTGAAATATGAAGCATTGCAAGCTTATCGGGATATTTATCGGCAACAGCATCAACGATATCAAAAGCAAAGTTAAAACTGTCCTCATTTTTGTAATCGAGCTTTTTAAGAACACCGTTTTCATCCTCTTCGGCTACTATGAACTTTTTCACCTCAAGGTTATGCTCAGCCTTTGCTGTTACAAAGGTTTTTTCAATATCCTTTGTGTCTGCCTTTTCGTCGTCAGAGATAACAACTGCAAGGAAGGTGCAGTCCTCACCGTCAACGGCAATCATACCGTGAGGTGACGAGCTCTTGTAATAGATGCTGTCACCTTCTTCAAGAATTTCCGTGTGGTTACCAACACGCACCTTGAGCTTACCTGAAAGAACGATATCGAACTCCTGACCGCCGTGGGTAATTGTATGAATGGGCTTATTCTGAAGCTCTTCTCTGTATTCATATTTTGCAAGATAGGGCTCAGCAAGCTTCTTTCTGAACAAAGGTGCAAGGTTATTGATTTCAATTCCGTCTTCCTTTGACGTAATTTTACCCTGACCCTTTCTTGTAACGGTATAAGATGAAAGGTTGCTGCTTTTACCTTCAAGAAGGTCAGTCTTACCAATACCGAAAGCCTTTGCACATTTGTGGATAAACGAAAAAGGAAAATCTACTGTGCCTAATTCATATTCACAGTACTGCTCAACAGTAATGTCTGTTTTTGCAGCCATTTCCTCAACGCTGAATCCACACACCTCACGCATTTCTTTAATTCGTGATGCAACCTCCATAAGTTGATTGTTCATTTCCATTATGATCGCCTCCGAACAATTAATTTTAAAAAAAAATAAACCCGTCTCAAGATAATCCTGAGACGAGTAAAATAACTATACCCGCGGTACCACTCAAATTGCGAATTAACCGCCACCTTCAAGCTCTGACAAGCTCTATGCACTAACGTAGCATTCACGAAAGACATCTACTTGCTTAAAGCTTTCGGGTCTTCAGCTCAGAAGTGATAGGATAATGAAAACTTGCAATACCGACTTTACACCACCGTCGGCTCTCTGAAAAAGCTTATTTTCGTCCGTCTTCGTCACAGCTTTTGTTGAAATATTGAAATGTTGAATGTATTTTATCACCTTAAAGCGCGAATGTCAATACATTTTTAAAAAATTTTTTTCTGATAAAATCAGGGCAGTCTGATATCAAATAGCTCAGCAGCATTTTCGTAATAAATTTTTCTGTATTCTTCATCACCAAGCTTCAGAGCTTCAAGATATTCATATTCGTCTTTATAGGACCACATTGGAAAATCTGTTCCGAATATTACCTTATCGGCACCGTATTTTTCTATTATTTCCTTTGCTTTTTCCTTTTTAAGCCAATGAAAGCTTGACGAAGTATCAACATAGAAATTCTTGCAGCCGCTGAGCACATCAGAGGCTTCTTCCCACACTGACCAACCTCCGAAATGTGCGCCGATAACAGTGAGCTCAGGGAATCTTTCAAGAACATCTGCCATTCTATCCGGATTTGAGAAATCATATCTGTAATCACCTGTATGAAGAAGCACCGGTAGCTCTGCTTCACTGCACGCCTTATAAATAGAAAACAGTCTTTCATCATTAATTCTGAATTTCTGAAAATCCGGATGAAGCTTAACACCCTTAAGACCGAGAGCTTTAATATTTTCTATTTCTGAAGCTACATTTTCAGTGTCGGGATGGAGAGCTCCGAGCCCTGTGAATCTCCCCTCGCCCTCCTTGACACAGTTTGAAATAAAGCTGTTTATAGAGCCTACCTGATGCGGTGTTGTCGCAACCGAAAATATAATGTTGTGACAAACGCCTATTTGATTTCCTTTTTCAATAAGTGTTGAAGCCTTACCGTCATAGCACATCGGCAAATCATAGAAGCTGCCTATACCTTCAACTGCCTTTTCCGCAATCTTATCAGGATAAATATGACAGTGAGAGTCAATAATAGGATATTGCATCTTAGTTACTCCCATTATGCTGTTTCAACTGAGTCGGCCTTCTGAAGTCCGTATCTCTTTACTGCATCTTCTCTCATCTGATACTTAAGAATCTTGCCTGCAGCATTCATCGGGAATGAATCAACAAAATCAACGTATCTGGGCACCTTATGCTTAGCCATATGGTCTCTTACGAATTGCTTCATTTCATCAACTGTCATGCTTTCGCCTTCCTTGAGAATGATGCATGCAGCAATTTCTTCACCGTACTGCTCGTCAGGCACACCAATAACCTGAACGTCGCTTACCTTGGGATGAGTGTAGATAAACTCTTCAATTTCCTTGGGATAAATGTTTTCACCACCGCGGATAATCATATCCTTAAGTCGACCTGTGATTTTGTAGTTACCGTCTTCTGTCTTGCAAGCAAGGTCACCGGTATGAAGCCAACCGTCTTTATCAATTGCAGAAGCAGTTGCCTTGGGCATCTTATAATAACCCTTCATTATGTTGTAGCCGCGTGCTACGAATTCACCGATTTCACCAACAGGTAAATCTTCACCGGTTTCAGGGTCAACAATTTTACATTCAATTTCAGGAAGTGCTCTGCCGACTGTTGATACACGAACTTCAATGGGGTCGTCAGTTGAACTCATTGTGCATCCGGGAGAAGCCTCTGTCTGTCCGTAAACGATTGTGATTTCGCTCATATGCATCTTTTCAACAACGTCTTTCATTGTTGCGATAGGACAAGGTGAACCCGCCATAATACCTGTTCTCATATGTGAGAAGTCGGTCTTTTCAAAATCGGGATGCTCAAGCATTGCAATAAACATTGTAGGAACGCCATGGAAAGCAGTAATTTTTTCTTGATTTACACATGCAAGTGACGGCTTCGGAGTAAAGTAAGGCAACGGATAAAGTGTTGCGCCATGAGTCATTGAAGCGGTCATTGCAAGAACCATACCGAAGCAATGGAACATAGGAACCTGAATCATCATTCTGTCTGCAGTTGAAAGATCCATTCTGTCACCGATACACTTACCGTTATTTACAACGTTATAATGTGTAAGCATAACGCCCTTGGGGAAGCCTGTTGTACCTGATGTATACTGCATATTACATACATCGTTGGGGTCAACTGTAGCTGCAATTCTGTAAACCTCTTCAAGAGGTACATTTTCACTTCTTTCAATTGCTTCTTCCCAAGTAAGACAGCCCTTCTTTTTAAAGCCTACAGTAATTACATTTCTGAGGAAAGGAAGTCTGTGGCAATGAAGCGGCTGACCGGGCTTTGTAGTTTCAAGCTCAGGACAAAGCTCACCAACAATGTCAGCATAATGTGAATCACGGTAGCCTTCAACAAGAATAAGTGTATGTGTGTCTGACTGCTTGAGAAGGTATTCAAGCTCGTGAATTTTATAAGCTGTGTTAACTGTTACAAGAACTGCACCGATTTTTGTTGCAGCCCAGAATGCAATATACCACTGAGGAATGTTTGTAGCCCATACTGCAACGTGACTTCCGGGCTTAACGCCGAGAGCAAGGAAAGCTCTGCAGCATTCATCTACATCGTCACGGAATTCAGCATATGTTCTTGTATAATCAAGGGTTGTGTATTTGAAAGCATACTGGTCAGGGAATTCCTCAACCATTTTATCAAGCACCTGAGAGAAGGTTTTATCGATAAGTGCTTCTTTCTTCCATACAAATCTGCCGTCGCCTTTTTTATTTCTGTAAAGGTGATTTTTCTTTCTCGACGGAGCCTGGAATTTCTGCATATACTGTGAAAAATGTGAGAATATTACATCAATTTCAGTAAAATCTTCCATCCATAAAGGATTCCATTCAAGTGAAATGTAACCGCTGTAATTTACTGATGAAAGAGCATTGATAACACTTTCAACAGGAAGCTCGCCTTCACCGATAAGACAGTACTGTCTTTCGCCGTCTACAATATGAGAATCCTTGATATGAACATGCTTGACAAAAGCACCGAGGTTTGTAATTGTAACGTCAGTTTCTTCGCCCTGCTCACAGAAGGTGTGATAAACGTCCCACAAAGCTGCAACGGAATCACAAGCAAAGTTCATAAGAACATCGCGAAGCTTTGTTGTATCTGAGAACATACCGCAGGTTTCAATAAGAACGGTAACATTCTTTGTTTCAGCATAGCTTACAAATTTGTCAAGACAGCTGATAACATTCTCAGTTGCATTTTCATTTTTACCTGATGCGTATACTCTTACATAAGGTACATTAATACCTGCAGCAAAATCAATACATTCCTTGATATGTTCAGCGTTTTCATCAATTTTGTCTGATGAAATATCAACACTTATGTCAAAGCAAGGTACAGAAATGCCGTTATCTCTGAGCTCACGCATTGTAGCAACAGAGTTATACTGATGGAAAGGTCCGTTCTTTTCAACAAGGTCAGAACCGATTACATTATGAAGTTCAATACCTGTAAAGAAATTTTCCTTGGCGAGCTCAACAAAATCGTTCCAGGAATAATCCTTCCATCCGTTTATTGAAAAAGAAAGCTTCATCATAATTTATGCCTCCTCGTATACAATCTTGTTTACAGCGTTAAGATAAGCTCTGATGCTGGCGCCGATAATGTCGGTTGAAATACCCTTGCCTGAGTAGAGCTTTCCGTCGCTGCGAAGCTTAACAAGAGCTGAGCCCATAGCTTCACGGCCTTCAGTTACTGACTGAATCTGGAAATCATCAAGCTCATAATGTCTGCCGATAATCTGCTCAATTGCAAGGAAAGCAGCATCGATGGGGCCGTCACCGTTTGAAAGACCGCTGATTTTTTCGTCGTTCTTTCTGAGGGTAATATTTGCAGTTGCTGAAATAACATTACCGCTGTTAATTACATATGATTCAATGAAATAAGTTGTGGGCACCTGCATTGCAGCTGAAGCAATAATCGCATCAAGCTCCTTAGCACCAACAGTTTTGTTACGGCTTACACGCTTGAAAGCCTCAAACACCTTTGAAATATCTTCCTGTGAAAGATCATAGCCGAGACCCTTTACAGCCTTAGAAACTGCAGTTATATCATCGTGATCATTAAGCACGAGATCGCTTGCAACACTACCTACACCAAAATCAAAAGCTGAATTCTTACTCTTCTTTGAATTTGCAATCCAATCAATCTGCTTTGAAATTCTGCCGAATTCTGTCATTCTGATTGATGTGTCAACACTGAGCTCATCACTGTGAATTCTGACTGCCTTACAAACAGGTTCAAGGTTAGCAGATTCACTGCCGTTAATTGATGAAACCTTAATTTCTCTTACACCTGATTTAATTGCAGAAATACAGCATGCGCATGACATATTAACCTCGTCACTGCACTGAATACCTACTGTTACATCAGCAACTGCAGGTACTGCACTGTAAATATCATCAATAAAGGTTGAAATTTCGTCTGCAAGCATAGTGCCGGCTGTATCGCTGAGAGTTACAACTGAAGCGCCTGCAGCAACAGCAGTATCAATTGCTTTATAAAGGAAGTCTGCTTCACTTCTTGTAGCATCGTCAGCAACAAACTCAACTTCAAAGCCAAGTGCTTTAGCCTTTGAAACAAGCTCCTTAATCATTTCAAGAACCATAGGAGGCTTTTTCTTGCAGATATATTCCATCTGTACTGTTGAGGTAGGTACAACAATCTGAATTCTTGCTTTAACAGCCTCTTTAAGTGCATCAGCAACTCTTTCAACATCCTGCTCAGCAAGATTTACGGGCACAGCAATAACGCTGTGCTTTACGCATGAAGCAATTGACTTTATAAGAAGAACATCTGTTGTCTCCTTTACAATTGCAGGAAGCTCGATTACAGAAACATTCACTTTGTCGAGAAGCTTAGCAATTTCAATCTTCTCTCTGAATGAAAGTGAATAATCCGCACCCTTAGCTGCTTGTTTTAAAGTAATGTCAGCAATTGATAATTTTTCCATTTTAAAAACTCCTTTTACATTTTTTAGATGATCTGAAGAGTATAACAAAGAAAAAAATCCTTGAAATTACAAAAGTAACTTCAAGGACGAATATAATCCGTGGTACCACCTTGTTTATCGCACTGTTGCGATCACTCTTCAAGACTCTGACAAGCCTTTAGCCATGATAACGGGGCATCCGTGATTGCCTACACAACAAAAAGCCTTCAGCAATCCTGCTCAGGAACGAGACTGAAATTCAATACCCTATCGGTTTTCACCAACCACCGACTCTCTGAAAGCAGCAAAAAGAACCTCATAATTCCGTCAAAGCATTTGTTAAACCATATAAATGGCTTTAAATTTTGAAGTATTTTAACACATTAAACCGTAAATGTCAATACATTTATAAATATTTTTTATAATTATTTTGTGCCGAAAATTCTGTCGCCGGCATCTCCGAGACCGGGAACGATATAGCCTTTTTCATTGAGCTTTTCATCAAGAGCTGCAACATAAACATTTACATCAGGATGAGCCTTTGTGAACGCTTCAATTCCCTCAGGAGCAGCAATAATACCCATAAAACGGATTGAACGTGGGTTTCTGAGCTTTATCTGTGAAACAGCATCAATAGCTGAGCCGCCTGTTGCAAGCATCGGGTCAACAACAATTACGTCTCTTTCGCCGATATCCTTGGGAAGCTTGCAGTAGTATTCAACGGGCTTGAGAGTTTCTTCATCTCTGTAAAGACCGATATGTCCGATTCTTGCAGCCGGAATGAGTGAGCTTATGCCTTCAACCATACCGAGGCCGGCTCTGAGAATAGGCACAATAGCAAGCTTTTTACCGCTGATATGCTTAGCAGTCATTTTGCAGATAGGAGTTTCAATTTCAACTTCTTCAAGAGGTAAATCTCTTGTTGCTTCATAGCACATAAGTGTTGAAATTTCAGATATAAGCGCTCTGAATTCCATTGAGCTTGTTTCTTTATTTCTGAGGATTGAAAGCTTGTGCTGGATAAGAGGATGGTCAAAAATTGTTACGTTACTGTTCATCAGGATACGTCCTTCCATTTCATATTTTCAATTATATTATACACCTAACTGAATATAAATCAATACAAAATGATAAAATTTGTTGAGACACCACTATAATTAGTATAATACTCTTGACAAATTGACTATATGGATTATAATTAAATAGATTGGATTATTATGTCCTGCCATATTTCAAGAGAGGAAGTTATGAGCATGCACAATGTAAAAAAAGCTCTTCAAAAAACATTTCTTTATACACTTGTTTATCTTAAAATTGTAAAATACTACAGAATCATCAAAAGAAAGGTTCACAAGTTCTTTTCTAAAATAAAGAAGAGAGTAAAAAAATTCATCAAGGGCAAGTGGAATGTAATTTACCGCCACTATATCCTTAAAATTCTCTATCCCAGAATTTATAAGAAATATTCGAAGCTTCCCGTTGATGAGAAAAAGGTTGTTTTTGTTGAAATAAGACTTCCGTCTCTCACCAACTCCCTTCAGCTTCTCTACGATAAGCTTTATATGGAAACTGACCTTGATTTACACTGTCATTTCCTAAGAAATACATTTGTTTCAAGAAAAGAATACAGAGAGCGCTGTAAAGCCTTCATCGCTGATATTGCAACAGCAAAATATGTATTTATGGATGAAGCAACAAACGTAAACGGTTGCTTTGAAATGAGACCTGAAACAGTTGTAACTCAGCTCTGGCACGGTTGCGGTGCTTTCAAAAAATTCGGATTCAGTACTGCAGACGCTATTTTTGGTGCTTCAAGAAAGGATATGGAAAACTATCCCTTCAATAAAAACTATACTCATGTAACCGTAAGCAGCCCTGACGTTATCTGGGCTTACGAGGAAGCAATGAGATACACTCCCGAAAGCGGAGTTGTAAAAGCTCTCGGCAGCAGCCGTACCGATATTTTCTATGATGAAGAATTCATAAAATCAGCTTACGATGAGCTTTATGAAAAATTCCCTGCAGCAAAGGGCAAGAAGGTAATTCTTTACGCTCCCACCTTCAGAGGCAGAGTTGCAAAGGCTAAATCTCCCAACGTTCTCAAGCTCAGAGATTTATACGAAGCCTTCGGCGATGAGTACGTAGTAATTATGAAGCATCATCCCCTTGTACGTAAGCTTCCTAAGATTCCGCAGGAGCTTATTGATACTTTTGCTGTTGACTTTACAACAGGTATGTCAATTGAAACTCTTCTTTGCGTAAGTGACATATGCATTTCAGACTATTCATCACTTGTGTTTGAATACTCAATTTTTGAAAGACCTATGATTTTCCTTGCTCACGACCTTGACGAATTTTTCGATTGGAGAGGCTTCTATTACGATTACGATGAGCTTACTCCCGGTCCCGTTGTCAAGACAACAGAGGAAGTTATTGATTACATTTCAAACATTGACACACTTTATGATAAATCAGCAGTTCAGAAATTCAGAAGCAAATTTATGAGTGCTTGTGACGGTCACGCAACAGACCGTATAGTTGAAACCGTATTCGGCGAAGATTATAAGAAAAACTTAAGAAGTGCTCCCCTGCCTAAAGCTCCTTATCATCTTGAGCCCAGCGCAGACGACTTCTTTAAAAAATAAAAATATATTTTGAGGTGAAAAATATGATATACGCAGTTATCGCAGCAGGTGGCATCGGCAGCAGAATGGGAAACCTTGAAAAGCCCAAGCAGTACCTTACACTTAAGGACAAGCCAATTATTGCACACACTGTTGAAAAGTTCTATGTAAACAGCTATTTCCAGAAGGTTATTATTCTTTGTCCCGAACAGTGGGTTAACCATACCAAGAGTATTATTAAAAAACACGTTGGTGAAGATGAAAGAGTTGTTGTTCTTGAAGGCGGAAGCACAAGAAACGAAACAATTATGAATGCTATCAAATTCATTGAAGAAACTGACGGTCTCAACGATGATACAATTATCGTAACACACGACGCTGTACGTCCCTTTGTAAGTGCAAGAATTATCAGCGAAAACATTGAAGCTGCTCTTAAATACGGCGCTACAGACACCGTTGTACCCGCAACAGATACAATTGTTGAAAGTCAGAACGGCAAAATCATCAGCAACATCCCTGACAGAAGCAAGCTATATCAGGGTCAGACTCCTCAGGCATTCAAGGCAAAGCTCCTCAAGGATCTTTACTACAGCCTTACTGAAGAAGAAAAGGATATTCTTACAGATGCCTGCAAAATTTTCAGCATGAAGGGTCACGATGTTCACCTTGTTGAAGGCGAGGTACACAACATCAAAATCACCTATCCGTATGACCTCAGAGTTGCTATGACTCTTCTTGAAGAAGGCAAATAATCAAAAGCTTAATCTGAAAGGACTTAAAATATGTTAAATACAATATACAGATT
Source organism: Clostridia bacterium (assembly GCA_017425745.1). Classification (GTDB taxonomy): domain Bacteria; phylum Bacillota; class Clostridia; order Oscillospirales; family Acutalibacteraceae; genus UBA6857. The sequence goes on from JAFOXT010000409.1 coordinate 20,432, forward strand.
GACTCAGCCGAGAAAATTTGAAATTGCATTCAGCGATATTGATATTTTCAGCGGTGATATTATTGTAAGACCCACCTATCTTTCAATCTGCAACGCAGACCAGAGATATTATCAGGGTACAAGAGATGCAAAAGTTCTTGCACAGAAGCTTCCTATGGCTCTTATCCACGAGGGTGTCGGCGAAGTTGTATTTTCAAGAGATGACAACTTCAAGCCCGGTGATAAGGTTGTAATGGTACCCAACACACCGACAGAAACAGATGAAATTATTGCTGAAAACTATCTTCGCTCAAGTAAATTCAGAGCAAGTGGCTTTGACGGTTTTATGCAGGAATACATTTCAATTCCCGCTGACCGTCTTGTAAAGCTCCCTGATGATATTAATCCTGAGGTAGCTTCATTTACAGAAATTGTTTCAGTAAGTGTACATGCAATTACACGCTTTGATAAAATTGCGCATTCAAGACGCAACGTAATCGGTGTATGGGGCGACGGTAACCTTAGTTATATGACATGCATCTTCCTCAGAAAATTCTTCCCCGATGCAAAGATTTATGTTTTCGGTATCGTTCCCAAAAAGCTCAGCGACTTTACATTTGTTGACGAAACCTTCCTTACAACAGAAATTCCCGAGGATCTTAAAATTGACCACGCTTTTGAATGTGTTGGCGGTAACGGTTCTCAGGTTGCAATCAGCCAGATTATTGATTACATTAATCCCGAAGGCACAATTTCAATTCTCGGTGTAAGTGAATATCCGGTACCTGTTAATACCAGAATGATGCTTGAAAAGGGTCTTCGTATGTTCGGCAGCTCAAGAAGCGGCCGTGAAGACTTCCAGAAGACAGTTGATATGTATGAGCAGTATCCCGACATCGTTGAATATCTCAGCCATATGGTTGGCGTTGTAAAGCCTGTAAGAACTATCAAGGATATGATGGAAGCATTTGACCTTGACACAAAGAAGGCATTCGGCAAGACCATTATGAAGTGGGAAAAATAATTCAATACGGCGGTCACCTGACTGCCGTATTTTTATAAAGATTGGAGAAGAATATGAAAGCAACAGATATTAATATAAGAGACCCGTTTATTCTTAAAGAAAACGGAATTTATTACCTCTACGGTACAAGAGCAAGAAGCTTCGGACGATTTGTTGGCGGCTTCGATGTTTACACTTCCACCGACCTTGAAAACTGGAGCGAGGCACACGAATGCTTTAACTCTGAAAATCACGGTATGAATATCGAGGTAAACTGGGCACCTGAGGTACATAAGTATAACGGTGACTATTATATGTTTGCAACCTTTACACGCGAAAATAAGCTTCGCGGTACCTTTATACTGAAAGCAACCTCACCAATGGGACCTTTCGAGCCCTACAGCGAAGGGCCGGTTACTCCGGTTGAATGGGAATGTCTTGACGGTACACTTTACATTGAAAATGAAAAGCCTTACCTTGTTTTCTGTCACGAACACACTCAGATTATTGACGGTACAATCTGTTACGTTGAACTTTCAGCTGACCTTAAGAAAGCAATCAGTGAGCCTTACTATCTTTTTCATGCTACCTCACCCTATTATGTGACAAAATCAGACGATCCTGATAAGCACTACATAACAGACGGTCCCTTTATGCACAGAAGAGAAAACGGTGACCTTTATATGCTGTGGTCAACCCACCTTAACAACAAGTACGCACAGTGTCTTGTTAAATTCACAGACAACACAATCACAGGTAATTTCACCCACGAAAAGCCACTGATTGAAAGTGATGGCGGTCACGGAATGCTCTTCAGAGATGGCGACAATCTGATGCTCACCTATCACTCACCTAATCAGACTGATTACGAGAGACCCGTATTTATAAAGCTCAACGAACTCAAATAAAATTCAAGCAGCAAAGATTTAAATTTCTTTGCTGCTTTTTTATTATTTAATAAGAACGTTCCAAGCGTCAATGCCGTCATTGTAAAGTGTTTTTGCCATTAATTCTTCAAGATCAACCTTGTTTCCGTAGTAATCTTTAAGCTTAATTACTTTGCTTAACTTTTTGATAATGGACATAAACGCCTTGTATTCGTCAGTTTCAGGTGAATATACCTCCTGACCGCTGTACATATTTACAATTACATCGCAGATAAATTCAACAATTCTTTTATCTGCAACTGCAGGTGCGCAGTATTTACTGCAACCAAAAAGCTTACAAAGCTTTGCCATTGTAAGTCTGTTTGCAAATTTACCCACCTTCTGAAGTATGGGCTGTACTTTTCTGAGCTTTTCACCTTCACCGCTGAAGCCCTGAGAAAGAACGATAAACTTTTCATAATCGTTTTCAACTGATTCGAATACACTCTTTATCATATATACAAAGTGTTCCTTTGCATAATCAAGAACATCCTGACCCTTGAGATCCCAATCGATATTTTCTACCTGAATTGTTCTGATATCCATCCCTTTGTCAGAGAAGTTGACCTTTCTGTAAGCGAGAGGATAACCGGTAAGAGAACCGGTGTTGATCTGATAAAGTCGGTTGCCTTTTTTAGACTCGATGTAATTTATATCGTGAATGTGAGTATGTCCGTCAAAAACATATCTGATTCCTAAATCTGCAAGATAAGGCGTAGTAAATTCATATCCGCCAAGCATAGCCTTATGTGAGAATAAAGGATAAACCGGTGCAGGATCAACTACAGGATGATGAGTCATTGCAAAAATTTCACAACCGGCTTTCTTTGCATCTTCAACCTGCTCTTTAATCCAGAACAGAAGGTCGTTATAATAGCCGCAAAAAGCATCGAAATCGCCGTCATCGTTAAGACAGAGTAATCTTACATCATCACTGAGCTGAACGCAATATGAGTAGGAATTTTCATGTTCTGCAATAGCTTCACTATAGCCGAAATCATTATAGTGCGCACGAAGCTCTGCACGGGTATATTTCGGAAGGAAGGTTACACCCTCTTCGTCGGTATACTTTCTTGCTTCCATAAAGAAATCGTGAGTAGCGAAGGTGATAAAAACTCTTTTTCCGTTAGCTTTAAGGTTATTGAGCTTTTCTTTCAGTGCGTCGTGGCTCTGAACTTCACCGTCAAAGGTAAGGTCACCTGAAATAAGCACAATTTCTGTTTCTTTATCTTCAATTATGCTTTTAAAGGCTGAGTCAATAATTGCACCGCTTTCAGCCATACATTTCTGGTCAACCTGACATTTTATATCATAAGCTTCACCGCTTGAACCGATGCGTTCATTAGCATAGTAATGAAGGTCGGTAAGGTGATAAAAATTTAAATCTTTCATATATTACTCCTAAGCGAAATCACAGCGTAACGGGCGACACCTCATAAGGAATTAAAGCCTTAAAATTCACTATTTTTGCGAATAACTTCGTTAAAAATGCTCGGAATCCATAAAGGATTCCTGTGCTTTTTGCCTTGTTCTTCATCAAAACTATCTGAATTTTAAGGTGCGAAGCAGTTTTTATTGAGATATTTTTTGATTTGATGAAGTGACAAAACCACCGCAATACTAGCGTATTACGGTGGTTTTTCACAATGTCAAAGCGGAAAATAGCCAATAAAAACCTTTATTTCCTTATGAGATGCCGCCCAATATACGCTGTGATATTTTAATATTAAAGACCTGTCTTTTCTCTGATGTAGTTTCTTGCGAGAACTGCATATTCATAGGGATTAGCCTTTGCAGGATCCTGCTCAGCTTCAACAACAACCCAACCTTCGTAGCCTGCTTCGTCGAGAATATCAAAAACAGGAGTGAAGTCGAAGTCACCGTCACCGGGAACAGTAAATGAACCTGCTCTTACTGAATCAAGGAAGCTGTATCCCTTAACCTTTGCATCTTCGATTACATCCTTACGGATGCTCTTAAGGTGAACGTGCTTAACTCTGTTTACATACTTTTTAAGTACGCCGAGAACGTCTTCACCACTGAATGAAAGATGACCTGTATCGAAAAGAAGGTAAACAAGGTCAGGATCAGTGATTTCCATAAGCTTGTCAATTTCTTCAGCTGTCTGAACACCTGTACCCATATGATGATGAACTGTGAAGTACATACCCTTTTCTTTAGCAAGCTCACCCATCTTGTTGAAGCCTTTTCTGATGAGTTCCCACTGTTCGTCAGTGTAAACGGGCTTTTCACCGAAGATGCTTACGTCCTTACCCTGAATGCTGTTACCCTGCTCTGAAGCACCGATAACCTTTGCACCGAGAGCGTGAAGAAAATCTCTGTGCTTGATGAAAGCTTCGATTGTTGCATCATAACCCTCTGAAAGAAGAAGCGAGGAGAACCACGCATTACAGATTCTCATACCTCTTACGTCAAGCTTGTGCTTAAGAGTTCCAACATCTTTGGGATATTTGTTACCGATTTCGCTGCCTGTAAAGCCTGCAAGAGCCATTTCACTTACACACTGTTCAAATGTGTTTTCAGCACCGAGATCGGGAAGGTCGTCGTTTGTCCACGCGATAGGAGCGCAGGCAAGATATACTTTTTCTTTGTTAAGCATTGTTATTTCTCCTTAGAATTAATATAAACGTGCCTTTTCAATATTTTCTTTCATTTCTTCGTAGCACTTCTGAACTGTTTCGCTTTCTGAAACCTCAGCAACGCCAACTCTCCACCATGAATCATAGCCGTCTGTCATTGACTTGTGAGCTACCTTGATATCAAAAAGAGTTGAAACAGTCTGTTTCTTTGAATCTTCAAGTGCTGCGTAAAGCTCTTCTGCGTTAGTTACGCGATAAGCCTTACAGCCGTAGCCTTCAGCAATTTTAGCATAATCAGTATAAATGATTTCACCGTCAAGAAGACCGCTCTGTTCGTTTCTTCTTGTAAATCTTGTACCGAATGTATCAGTACCCTGATTATTCTGAAGGTTTTCAATGCAACCCCAACCGCTATTGTCAAAGAGCATTACATTGATTTTCTTGTCTTCCTGAATAGCTGTATAGAGCTCACTGTGAAGCATAAGGAAGCTGCCGTCACCTACCATTGAATAAACCTCTTTGTCGGGACAAGCAAGCTTTGCACCAAGTGCACCGCAGATTTCATAGCCCATGCATGAGAAACCGTATTCAACGTGGTATGTATTCGGAGCTTTTGACTTCCAGATTCTCTGAAGACAACCGGGAAGTGAGCCTGATGAACCGATAATAACTGAATCATCAGCAACAACCTCATTGATGATACCGAGTGCTCTCATCTGTGAGAAGCCTTCAGCAGGCTCATCGTTGTAGCAACGGTCGATTTCTGCGAAGAAATCAGCCTGTGCCTTTGCATATTCGCTATTCCATTCTGATTTATAAGCTCCGAGCTTTGCGCCGATTGCATCGATACCCATTTTAGCATCGGCAATAACAGCTGTGCTGTCCATCTTGAATGCGTCAAATGAGCAAACATTGATTGAAAGCATTTTTACGTCGGGATTCTGGAAGCCCCATTTTGAGCAGGTTGTAAAGTCAGTAAGTCTTGTACCAACTGCAATAATAAGGTCTGCTCTCTTTGCGATATAGTTAGCTGAAGCGGTACCTGTTACACCGCAACCACCCATATTGAGATGATGAGCAAAGGGAATCTGACCCTTACCTGCCTGTGTTTCGCCGATAGGAATATCGTACTTTTCAGCAAATTTAAGCACTGCTTCGTAGGAATCTGAATATGTAACGCCGCCACCAACAACAATCATCGGCTTCTTAGCGTTTTTAATAAGCTCAGCCGCTGCTTCGATTTCTCTTTCTGAGGGTACCTTTCTGTCCATGTACCAAACTCTCTTCTGAAGGAAGTAATCGGGATAATCAAAAGCTTCAGCTTCAACATCCTGAGGCATTGCAATACAAACTGCACCCGTATCAGCTGCGTCTGTAAGAACTCTCATAGCATTAATCATAGCAGTCATAAGCTGTTCGGGACGCTGAATTCTGTCCCAATATTTGCACACTGCCTTGAATGCGTCGTTAGCAGTAATTGCACAGCTGTCATACTGTTCAATCTGCTGAAGAACGGGGTCGGGCTGACGGCAGGCAAAGGTATCACCGGGAAGCACAAGAAGAGGAATTCTGTTTGCAGTTGCAGTACCGCAGGCAGTTACCATATTAAGTGCACCGGGGCCGATTGATGAAGTGCAAGCAATAATCTTGCGACGCTTATTCTGCTTTGCATAAGCAATTGCAGAATGTGCCATACCCTGCTCATTATGACCCTGATAATATCTGAGGCTGTGTCCGCCCTGTTCAAGTGCCTGACCGATACCAACTACACAACCGTGACCGAAAATTCCGAAAATACCGTCAACGAATTTTGTTTCTTTTCCATCAAAGCTGATGTACTGATTATCAAGGAACTTAACAAGAGCTTGCGCCATAGTAAGTTTCATAGTTGTTTAATCCTTTCTTCGTTAAAATTAAGGGAAGAAATTACATAATTTCTGAAATCTTAACAGGTCTGCCTTCCTTAACTGATTTCTTAGCTGCGAGAGCAACAAGGATTGAATTGAGACCGTCAACACCTGTTGTGGGTGTTTCTTTATCGTTAAGAACAGCATCAACAAACTGAACCATTTCGTCACGGAATGACTGCATATATCTTTCAAGGAAGAAATAGAGAGGCTTGTCTGTTGTAACGCCTTCAGCATTCATAATTGTAACATTTGTGGGTGTGTCGTTTGCAGCCATTGCAGCACCCTTTGAGCCGAATACTTCGATTCTCTGGTCGTAACCGTAAGCAGCACGGCGGCTGTTGTCAATAACACCGAGAGCACCGTTTTCAAACTTAAGGTTGATAATTGCTGTATCAACATCACCTGCTTCACCGATTGCGGGATCAACAAGGCATGTTGCACTTGCATAAACTTCTGTTACATCGCTGCCTGCAAGGAAACGAGCCATATCAAAATCATGGATTGTCATATCAAGGAACATACCGCCTGATACTGCAGCGTATTCTGCCGGAGGAGGCTCGGGGTCACGTGAAGTAATCTTGATAAGCTCAAGGTTACCAACCTTACCTTCGTTGATAAGTGAACGAACGTGTGAGAAGTTGTGGTCAAAACGTCTGTTGAAACCAACCTGAAGCTTAACGCCTGCTTCAGCAACTGCGTCGATTACAGCCTGAACCTTTTCAGGTGTAAGGTCAACGGGCTTTTCACAGAAAACGTGCTTGCCAGCCTTAGCTGCTTCAATTGAAATATCAGCGTGTGTATCTGTTGATGAGCATACAAGAACTGCATCGATATCCTTATCAGCGAGCATTTCTTTGTAATCGTCATAAACCTTTTCGATACCGTATTTATCAGCAAGCTCCTGAAGACCGTCTTTGAAAACGTCTGTAATACCAAGAACCTTTGCTGTAGGAACATTGTATGTAATTGACTGCATGTGTACCTTACCGATACGTCCGGCACCGATGATGCCGATGTTTAACTGTTTCATTGCTTTTCAGCCTCCGTTTGTAAAAAATGTAAAATATGTAAAATATGCAAAATTCTGCACATTATCAGAGTAATTATAACACAAAGAACTGTTATATTCAAGAAAAATATAACAGTTCTTTCAACCAAATATAATTATTAATTTATGTGCGACTTATACAAAATTATCACTTTTTAGGCACAATCCAGAAGCTGAATTCAAGTTCTTTCATAAAATCAATCTTATACTTACCGAGAGTATCGGGTCCGCAGCTGTTTGTACCTGTTCCGCGCATAAAGCCGTCAATATTTACAGAAATAATTCCATCATCCTTAATATCTTCGATGTGTCTGCTGTTGCAGAGAGTTTCTTCGCTATAACGGTGTGCACTGAA
>JAFOXT010000410.1 GCA_017425745.1 Clostridia bacterium
GCATATACTGTATCAATTTCTTCTCTGTGGTTAGCGTGCATCTGAAGGATACGGCCGAGTCTTTCTCTGCTGTCCTTCACTGAGTTGTATACTGTTGTACCTGCGTCAACAGTACCTGAATATACACGGAAGAAGCAAAGCTTACCCATGAACGGGTCTGTTGCAATCTTGAATGCAAGAGCTGCAAAGGGTTCCTCGTCTGAGGAATGTCTTACTTCCTCTTCTTCTGTTTCAGGATTTACGCCCTTGATAGCTTCGATGTCTGTGGGAGCGGGCATATAGTCAACAATGTTGTCGAGAAGGGGCTGTACACCCTTGTTGCGGTATGAAGTACCACAGCAAACGGGAACCATATCGTTAGCAATTGTTGCCTTACGGATGATTCTCTTGATGTCAGCTACTGAAGGTTCTTCGCCTTCGAAGTACTTTTCCATAAGCTCTTCGTCCATTTCGCAAACGGATTCGATGAGGTTCTGGCGGTACTCTTCAGCCTTATCCTTCATATCTTCAGGAATTTCTTCCACTCTTACATCTTTACCAAGGTCATCGTAGTATACGATAGCATTGTTGTTTACAAGGTCAACAATACCCTTGAATGTGTTTTCTGAACCGATGGGGAGCTGAACGGGCACTGCGTTGCAGTTGAAACGCTCCTTGATCATTCCGAGAACACGGTAGAAGTCAGCACCCATAATATCCATCTTGTTTACATAGATCATTCTGGGAACCTTGTATTCGTCAGCCTGTCTCCAAACAGTTTCTGACTGGGGTTCAACACCGCCCTTTGCGCAAAGAACCGTTACTGAACCGTCAAGTACACGGAGTGAACGCTGAACTTCAACTGTGAAGTCAACGTGACCCGGTGTATCGATAATATTGATACGGTGCTCTTTCCAGAAGCAAGTTGTAGCAGCTGAAGTAATTGTAATACCTCTTTCCTGCTCCTGCTCCATCCAGTCCATAGTTGCTGAACCGTCGTGGGTTTCACCAATCTTATGGTTTACGCCTGTGTAGTAAAGAATACGCTCTGATGTTGTAGTCTTACCGGCGTCGATATGAGCCATAATACCAATATTTCTTGTCTTTTCAAGAGATACCTTTCTTGGCATAATTTTATCCTCCTATAAATGGTTAAGCAAATAAGATTATTACCATCTGAAATGTGCGAAAGCCTTGTTAGCTTCTGCCATCTTATGGGTATCTTCACGCTTTTTGAATGCTGAGCCTGTTTCGTTTGTAGCATCGATGATTTCGTTGGCAAGTCTTTCCTTCATTGTTCTTTCTGAACGCTGACGGCTGTAAAGAGTAATCCAACGAAGACCGAGAGTCTGTCTTCTTTCAGGACGTACATCCATGGGAACCTGGTATGTTGAACCACCTACACGGCGAGCCTTAACTTCGAGTAAAGGCATAACGTTCTCCATAGCTGCTTCGAAAACTTCGAGAGGTTCCTTACCTGTCTTTTCTTTAATAATGTCAAAAGCATCGTAAACGATCTTCTGAGCAACACCCTTCTTACCGTCATACATTACGTTGTTGATAAGACGTGTTACAAGCTTTGAATTGTAAAGCGGATCGGGCAAAACATCACGTTTTGCAATCTGGCCTCTTCTTGGCACTGCGCTTCCCTCCTTCATAGTAATGATATCATAGGTACTCGAGTGACAAATTCCCGTCGGCACCAGAGAGGCATATACAAAATATATATACACTCTCACATCTAGACTTAAAAAGCCTGGCCTGCAAGAAGATTTGTCAATTCATAGTCGTTTTCCGCCTGACTGCGGAAGTTTAAAAAATTTGTTTCAGTCTTAAAGTGCTGAATTACTTCTTAGCTGCCTTAGGACGCTTAGCACCGTACTTTGAACGGCTCTGCATTCTTCCGTTTACGCCCTGGGTATCAAGAGTACCGCGAACGATGTGGTAACGAACACCGGGAAGGTCCTTAACACGGCCGCCACGGATAAGAACAACGCTGTGTTCCTGAAGGTTGTGACCTACGCCGGGGATGTAAGCTGAAACTTCGATGCCGTTTGTAAGACGTACTCTTGCGATCTTACGAAGAGCTGAGTTCGGCTTTTTCGGTGTAGCTGTCTTAACTGCTGTGCAAACGCCACGCTTCTGAGGAGAGTTATGGTCTGTCATAACATTCTTCTTTGAGTTGAGGCCTTTGAGAAGAGCAGGAGCCTTAGGCTTCTTAACGAGTGTTTCTCTACCGTTACGAACTAACTGGTTAAAGGTAGGCAAATGTAGCATCTCCTTTCTTGAATATTCATATATGCATAATCGCACACTTTGAGATTATACTACCTAATGCAAATTTTGTCAACCTGTTTTTTTGCATTAGTATAGGTTAAAAATGAATATTGTATACTTGCTTATTTTATTGGTGGTTTTGTACTGTAATTTGTAGGAAAAGTGTACAAAAAGCACGAAAAACCGCCCACTAAGGAGCGGTTCAGCGCTTTAAACTCAATATGTTACTTCGTATTCCTGAGCGATTGTACCTGTAACAGTAGCTGAGAAGTTAACTCCTTCGTTGGCATTTGCTCTGATTTCAAAGTTTGTGGATGTTTTGAGGCTGAGAAGGTTTTCATTATTATCCATTACGGCTTCAATCTTTACATCCTTGTATGAGATATTAGCATCAGTAACAGTGATACCGTCAAACTCAAGGCTAGCTAAATTAATAGGAGTAAGAACACTGCCGTAAACTGCATCGCCTGTTGTTACTGTACCGTCAAAGAAAGCTTCTACATCCTTGAGAGCGAATTCAATCTTTACTGTGTCATTTACGTTGTTTGCCTTAATATACTTTACATTTGCGCCGCTGAGAGATGAATCCTTGCTTGAGGGAGGAATAAGGTTGCTGATTTTGCTCTGCTGATTGTATGAGAAGTTTTTGCCTGATTCAACTCTGCCTGAAATTGCAGCAAGAGCTGCGTTTAACTTTTCCTGAGCTGATTTAACAGCAGGAAGCTCAGTAACCTTTGTTGTAATCTCCTTTGAATGGTCAATTCTCAGGGTTGTTTTGTGCTTTTTGATTTTATTAATAGCAACGTTGTACATCTTTGCTACTTCTTCTTTGTTGTAGTTGCCTTCACCTTCTGCCTCACCGTAACCGTCATGGTTATCGCATATGGGACAATCTGCACCGAAGAGTTTAAAAATCTTTGCAATAAGGTCGTGGAAGAAGTTGCCGATTTTATCGAAGATTGATACGCTGATGCTTTCTGTGAAGCTGGGGTCTTCGTTGCCTACATTACCTACTTTAGCTGAAGCAGGCATAGCCATAAGGCCGAAAATGAGTGTGATTGAAAGAATAATTGCGATTAATTTTTTCATTGTTGTGTCTCCTTTGGATTATTTTATTTTTATTGTATAGGTTTTAAATTCACCGTAAAGTGTATCAGAGCCCATATTTACATATCCTCTTACACGGAACTGATAAGTTCCTTTTTTCAGGTCTTTGATTTTATATGAGGTTTTCTTGGTGGTGGCGATTTTGGTAAATTCACCGTCATCTTTTTTCATATATACGCAGTAACCTGTAAGCATTTTGCCTGTAAGCTTGTTCCAAGAAAGTGTTACATTCTTGCCGGAGGTCTTTACAGTTACATCAAAGGCTTCAGGCTTTGTTACAAATGCACCGCTCGAATACGCCTTTGCCCAAACGGTTTTTCCGTCAACCTTTGCATAAGCCTTGATAGCGTAAGAATACTGTGTTGCACCCTTAAGCTTTGTAAAGGTATATGTGTTTGATGTTGTATCTTTTACCTTTTCAAACTTGCCTGTTTTTTCGTTGCGTTTATAAACTCTGTAACCGGTTGCACCTTTTACCTTTTCCCAGGTAATCTTGCATGAATCAGCTGTTACAACTTTTGATTTTATACCCGGCTTATTAAGTCTGATTTCAAAGGTGAGCTTTTTAGTGCCTGAGTAATTACCCTTGAAAACAATCTTGTATGTATGCTCACCTATTGCTTTTCTGTTTGACGGATAAACAACATCAAAATCTGTTCCCTCTTTAAGGAGGTTGTTTGACGTATCCTTTACAGTTACTTTTGGCGTTTTGTTTTTGCCGTTATAGTAATAGTATGTTGATGAAGGATAGAAATAATAAGGACGGTTAAGCTCTGCTGTGTTGTGAGCCTCACCGCAGGTACAATCATAAATATACTTGCCGTTTTTGGTCAGAGTTGCTTTTACAACTCTGCTTGGCTCTTCACTTATATGAAAATGCTTCTTTGCATTCCAAAGCTGAGAAATATTATCAAAGTGGTTGCTTTTCCAAAGCTTTTCTGTGCCGCTGAAGAATACCTCTTCAATGTTTTCTGTACCTTCAAATGCCTTTGAGTACATTGAATACACTGTTGCAGGTATTGTGATTTTCTTTAAGCCTGTGCAATTACCGAAGGTAAGATTCTCAATTTTCAAAACACCGTCAGGGATGACGATTTCTTCAAGGCTTTCACAGCCGTAAAACTCATCGCCGCCGATTGAATTTACTGTATCGGGTATTTTTATCTCCTTTAAGGCTATGCATCGATTGAATGTTGAGCCTCTGAGTTCTTTAAGCTCAGAAGGAAGAATCACCTTTTCAAGTGATGTGCAAATTGAAAATATACCGTATCCTATGGAAGTAACACTGTCGGGCAGTATAACTTCTTTAAGAGATGTACAAAATGCAAACACGCTATTGCTGATAGTTTTGACGCCCTCATTGATAGTTACTTTTTCAAGTGAAGAGCAATATCTGAAGGCTGCCTCACCTATTTTCTTAACCTTTGAGGGAATAACAATTTCTTTGAGTCCTTTGCAGTTTTCAAACTGACTTGACAGAATTTCAGTTACATTCTCACCGATAACAATGCTTCTGATGTTTTTACCAACAAGACCGTTTATGGATTTGATTCCGCTGCCCACCACTACATTCTCTAAATAACGAGTGTCAAAAGCACCGCCGTAAATTGCAGTTACACTGTCGGGTATCACAAGGTCGGTTATAGGACAGTTTGAAAAGGCTTTTGTTTCAATTGTTTCAAGTCCGTCGGGAAGTATTATTTTTCCGAGAGAATCACATCTTTCAAAAACACAGCTGCCGATTGTTATAATATTTTCTGAAAGCTCAACATATTCAAGCTTATCACAATCTCTGAATGTATAATCTTCAAGAACAGTAATTTTATCAGGAAGAATAACATTAGTTAAAGCTGTATAGCTGAATGCTCCTCTGCCTATTGAAGAAACAGTTTCAGGTAAAGAAACTTCTTCAAGGTTTCTGCAAAGCTTAAAGGCTTCCGCACCGACACTTGTTACACCGTCTTCAATTGTTACTGCTTTTATTGTATCGTTTTCGTTGAAGCTCTTGCCATAATCTGCTGAATAGGCATCTGCCATTTCACCCTTACCGCTGATTACAAGCTCTCCGTCATCGTAAAGAACCCACGTAAGATTATCGCCGTCAATTCCGCAGAAACCGCTGTCAACAGCAGTTTTCTCTGCGCTTACTGAAAGAGCTGTAAAAAGCAATAAAAGGCTTATGGTAACTGTCAGTAAACTACACTTTTTCAGTTTCATAAATAACATTCCTTTCCATAAGCCGATTTATTAAGTTTTTTATTTAACCTTTACGCTGAATGTTTTGTATCCGCCGTTGATATTCTTACCGTCAACAGTTTTGATTGCTCTTACTCGGAATTTATAAGTAACACCTGACTTAAGTCCGGTTACGGTATACTTTGTGCTGTCTGTGGTTTTGATTCGTTCAAAATCTCCGCCCGGTGCCTGCATATAAACCTGATAGTCTGACGCACCTCTTACCTTGCTCCATGAAAGGCTAACCTTCTTTGAGCCTGCAGTTGCCTTTACTTTGAGAGTATCCGGCTTTGTTGCTGTTGTAATCTGAGTATAGGAGTCTGCCCAGATTGTTTCTTCGTATTCATTCTTGCTGTAAGCCTTTACTGCAAACTTATATGTAGTACCTGACTTGAGCTTTTTAAGGGTATATTCTGTACCCTTAAGGGTCTTGATTTTTTCAAACTTGCCTGCTTCCTTATTATAAAGGAAAACTCTGTAGCCGTCTGCACCATTTACTTTTTTCCATGTAAGCTTAATTGAATCTGTTGTCTGAGTAACGGTAATCTTGCTTGTCTTTCCGGGACAGATTTCAAAGTTGAGAGTCTTTTTGCCCTCATAATTGCCCTTAAAAGTAATTACTACCTTGTAATTATCAGGATTTTATCTTAAACCGTCATACTTGACTGTATAATCCTTTTCAGGTCTGAGCGCCTTGCCGTTTGCGTCCTTTACTATTACAACGGGAGTTTTTGTCTTGCCGTCATAAACAAAGCTTGTTTTTTCAAGCTTAACTGTCTTCGGTCTGTAAATTGTACCGGTTGAAAATACTTCGTCACAGTTCACACAGTTTTCTATATAGAAGCCGTTATCTGTAAGGCTTGCAGGGTCGAGTGAAGTACCGATTACATGGTCAAGCTTGGGTACGGGCTTACATTCTACAAAGGTTGTATTGCAGACTGAACAATACATACCGCTTGTTCTGCCCTCTTCTTTACAGGTGGGTTCAACAGCAGGTCTTAACACCCAGTTGTGACCGTTGCTCTTTATAACTCTGCTTTGTTCAATGTTGCAGCGAAGACAAGAGCTTGTTTCAAGTCCGTCCTCCTTACAGGTTGCCGGCTTTATAACCTTCCAGTCACCGTAATAGTGACCGAGAGCTGAGCCGTCATCCGGCTTTGTATCCTTTACACCGCATCTTGAGCAGGTTGCAGTTTTTGTGCCGTCTGCAGTACAGGTTGCATTACTGTCTGATGCATAGAAAATGAAGTTGTGTCCGAGAGCACTGTTTCCGTCAACACTTGTAGTCTGTTCACCGCACATAGTGCAGATTCCCGTTGAAGTTCCGTTACGGGTACAGGTAGCGTCACCGTTGGAAACAAAATTCTGATAGTTATGGTCTGTTTTGCTGTTTTCGTCGCGGATTGTTTTTTCTGCACCGCAAAGTGAACAGATGCCTGTTTTTGTTCCGTCTTTTTTGCAGGTTGCATCACCGTTTGAATGATAAACAAGCACTGCATGCACAGCGGAGCCCTTATCAGTTACAACACTGGTTTCACTGCAGTATTTACACTTTGCTGTTTTGGTTCCATCGTTGCAAACGCCGTTGTTATCTGATACAAACTCACCGTAGGAGTGTACACGGCAGTCAACATAAATTTTTACAGTCTGGATAAGGGTATCACCGCTATAGGTGTAAAGCATACCCTCGCCTTCTTTTACAGCCTTTATGTTAGCATAGTAAACGGCATTCATAAACATACCGTCCATACCGTTATTTTCAATTACAAAAGGTGCATCATCAGAAGTTTTCCATGTAACTTCAAAAAGGCGCTGCCCCTTCTCTTCAAGTCTAACCTTTCGCGCTGTAAGGTTTTCCATATAATATGTACCGCAGCTGCACACACCCTCCTCAAAAATATGAGTATGCTCAGCAGCAAGTGAGCTGAATGTTATCGCAGTAAAAGCGAAAAGTATTACAATAAGAGAACAAATAAACTTAACTGTATTTTTAGTCATTGTATTTCCTCCTGAAAAAGTTGTCTTAATATTTTATCACGCAGAAGAATAAAAATCAATACTGAGGAGATAATATTTGATTTTTTCAGACAAAGTTTAACATATTATTGTGAAAAGTTTGTAAAAAAGTCGGTGCTTAATTCATCACCTCAGACTATCGATAAACGCACAAGACCAACAATCTCCTTTATAAAGAGATAAATTGCAATATAATTAATTTTTCGACAAGCTGAAGGCGATGCATTCAGCACCGCCTCAGACTTTATTTTATTTTAACCTTAACTGTTTTGTATCCGCCGTAAATATTCTTACCGTCAAGAGTTTTATAGGCTCTTACGCGGAAATAATAGGTCTTGCCTTTTTTGAGACTTTTCTTGGTATAGCTTGTGCCCTTTGTTGAGGCAATTTTGTTGTAATCACCGAATTCATCCTGCATATAGATTACATAACCGGTTGCACCTGTAACCTTGCTCCATTTAATTGTTGCTTTACCGCCTTCTGATGTTGCTTTCGGCACAGGATTTGCAGGCTTTGTGCAGGTTTTGAATGACACAGATGAAGCCGCCCACAGTGTTGCATCACCGTCTTTAGTGTAGGCCTTTACTGCAAATTTATAGGTTGTACCTGCTTTAAGCTTTTTAACTGTGTATGATGTTCCGGTAAGAGTTTTTATCGCCTTATATTTACCTGTTGCTGAGTCATACTGATAAACCTTATAACCTGTTGCGCCTGTTACCTTGCTCCAGCTGAGCTTCACTGTGTCCGTAGTCTGAGAGGCAGTGATTTTTGAGGTTTTTCCGGGAAGGATTGAGAATTCAAGCTTCTTTTCGCCTTCATATTTTCCCATAAGAGTAACTGTAACAGTATATTTACCCGGATTTTTTCTGCCTGATTCATATTTTACGGTATAGTCAACATTTTCAGCTAAATCGTAGCCCCACACATCTTCCAGAAGAACCTTAGGAGCTTTGACCTTGCCGTCGTAATTATATGAAGCTGTGAGAAGCTTTGCCGAGTCAACCTTGTAAATCACATTCTCACTCATAACTTCACTGCAGTTTTTACAGGACTTACGTATTATACCGTCTGACTCAAAATCTGCTTTGATTATCTCTTCTGCAAATTCGTGTGCTGTTCTAGGAATCATTTCAGTATAATAATCACCGCAAGAGCAGGTAAAGGTTTTTGTACCCTCTTCTTTACATGTAGGCTCTTTTGTTACGGCTGAGGTATAGCTATGAGGATGAGGGGTATCATCTGCAGTGTTATAGTGTACTGCAGCCTTCTGAAGATCGTAATTATATGCGCCGAGTCTGATTGCTTTCCACTGTTCCTCTGTACCCTTGTAATAAACGTCTGTAAACTTACCGCAATCTACAAATGCAACATCACCTATTGAAGTAAGGCTTACAGGTACAGTGATTTTCTTAAGATTATCACAGCTTCCGAAGGCGTTGTTGCCTATTGTTGTAAGACCGTTGGGGAATATTACCTCTGTGAGGCTTTCGCAGTTATAAAAAGTAGCGTCACCGATAATTTCAACACCTGCAGACAAAACGATGTTTTTGAGATTACTGCATTCAATAAAAGCATAGTTACCCACTGTTCTTACACTTGCAGGTACAACCATTGAAACAAGGCTCTTACAGCTTGAAAACGCGTAATCGCCGATTGCTTCTACAGTTGAAGGAATAGTGTAGCTTGATTCTGTTCTTCCTACGGGATACTGAATAAGCTCTTTCTTTTTCTTATCGAAAAGAACACCGTTTGCATCGCTTGAATATTCAGTGTTCTTTGAATTTACAGTTATACCTGTAAGCTTCAGACATTCATAAAAGGCTGCTTCTCCGATGGTTTCAACATTCTCGGGAATGTTGATTTCTGTAAGATTTTCGCAGTTACTGAAGGCATTTGAGCCGATTACTGTAACAGTGACGGGTATTGTAACATTCTGAAGATTTTTACAACCGGAGAAAGCGTGAGTGCCGATAGTTTCAACACCTTTTCCTAATGTTACTTTTTTGAGGTTTTTACAATCTGTAAAAGTAAACATAAGTGATTTTACACCGTAACCGATATCAACCTCTGTGAGGCCGTCACAACACTGGAAGGCATATTCATCAATAAAGTTAACCTTATCGGGAATGGTAAGCTTAGTAATTCCGTCGCAGTTATCAAAAGCAAGTGCACCTATTGAAGTTACATTTTTACCAATTTTAATACTTTTGATATTACTGCAGTTAGCAAAAGCACATACACCGATTGACTTTAAACTGTCGGGAATTTTAACCTCTGCAACATTCTTACAGAATGTAAACGCATAGTCACCTACAGATGTAACGCCCTCGTTGATTACAACTGTTCTGATGTCAGATTTTGCCATAAACGGAGATAAATCATCTTCAATATTATAATCCTCCATATCACCGTTTCCGCTGATTACAAGTTTTCCGTCTGACTCATTAAAAGTCCATTTAACGCTGTCACCGCACTGTCCGTTTGCGTCCAATGCACTTGCAGACATAGTAAACAGCATAATCATAATAACTGTTGCAAATAAAATACCGAGTTTCTTCATAATTTTTACCTCCATCAACTTATACTTAAAATATAACATTAAACTTACAAAAAATCAACACTTTTCACTTTCTTATCAAAAAAGGAACCTCACCGAAATGAAGTTCCTTTTGTTTTTACAGCACACAGGTCTTACAAGGTGTTCTTGTTTTCTTTGCATTTGCAAGTGTGGTTTTTGTTGCATTTTTGCCTGCACACTCTTTATCGTAATGGTATCTTTTACCTGAGGGAGTTACATAAATTGCGGGATATGGCACTGTAATCTTAACTGTTTTGTATCCGCCATAGATATTCTTACCGTCAACCTTTTTGTAAGCAACAACACGGAATCTGCATGTTTCACCGTATCCGAGATTTTTGATACTGTATGATGTGTTCTTTGTGCTGCCGATTTTATTGTAATCACCGAAATCATCCTGCATATAGATTACATAACCCGTTGCACCGGCAACCTTGCTCCATTTAAGTGTTACTTTGTCACTGCTTGCAGTAGCTTTTACGGTAGGAGTTGCGGGCTTAGTTGCGGTTTTGAATGAAACTGATGAAGCCGCCCACAGTGTTTCACCGTCAGCCTTGCTGTAAGCCTTGACTGCGAATTTATATGTAGTGCCTGCTTTAAGCTTCTTCACAGTGTATGATGTACCTGTAAGGGTCTTGATTTTCTCATACTTGCCGGTTTTTGAGTTATACTGATAAACTCTGTAGCCGTCAGCACCGGTTACTTTTTTCCATGTAAGCTTGATTGAATCGGTTGATTGCGTTGCAGTGATTTTTGAGGTTTTGCCGGGAAGGATCTGA
>JAFOXT010000411.1 GCA_017425745.1 Clostridia bacterium
GAACATTCCCGAAAGGGTAAGCCACAGCTATGAGGGTCTTGGCTACATTATTGAAAAAGGCGAGCAGAATCTTACTCCCTCAATGTTCCTTCGCTATTTCCTTTATCTTTGCTCAAAGGATTTAAGCGAAAGCATTTCAAATCTTATGGTGCTTATGGGAATGAGAGCGTTCAATGCAGATGATGAAGCAAAGCTTCAGAAAAATCTTGATGCCTTTACCTCATACTTTGACACCAACATTTCAGCAGTTGACCTTGGAATATACAAGGGTGCAATATGCAGAATGGCTTCAACCGAAACACCGCCTACGGTAACAATTGAAACCAATTTTAACATTTTCAAGGAATAAAAATAAGTCCTTTCACCGTCTGGTGCAAAGGACTTTAATTTTTTTATGCATATCCGCCGTCAACGCGTTCCCACTCCATAGAGCCCTCTTCTCTTACGAGAATTTCACTCCAACCGGTATAGAGCCCTGTTGAATATCCGCCGAAGCCCTCCAGAACATAGAAGTCGCAGAAAAGGGAAATTAAGTTTTCCTTTTTATTGGTCTCTGCAAGGTGGTAGCTGTTAAGCTTTTTCCTGCTCTGTTCTTCGTCGAAGTAAAGTCTCAGAAGAATAACCCTTTTGTCCTGTTCTTTATAGCGCTCTTTGACGCACTCAATTGCGCTTTCGATATCCTCATCGGTGTAGTAGCAGTTTTCTGTCTTTGTAATCTGCGGAATCATACTGTCGATAAACTTGTTTCTCACGGGCTTTATAGTAAGGCTGAAAACACTGCCGAGGAGTAAAAGGACAATTGCAATAATAAGAATTTTCTTTTTCATATTCATCACCTCTGTCTGTATTATACAATATTTGTCGGTGATTTTTCAACGGGGTAAAGCTTACGATTTTCTTAAGGTTTTGAGATATTCGTCTGATTCTTCTCTCGATTTGAAAATTATTATTCTTTTTTCGTCTTTGTATTTTCCAATCAGTTCATATATATACGGCAGAGTGTCCTTCGGAAAATCCACGATAAACTGTCTGAACTCAGGGTCAACTTCCGTTTCAAGCCAGGGCAAATCATACCTTTCCTTGCCTATTCTCTCTGTCACGCCCTGCAGACACACTTCAGTTGGTAAATCAAAAAGGAAAACCGTATCGCACTGTGTCATTCGCATTTCAATTGTTCTTTTATAATTACCGTCAATTATCCACTTTTCCTCAGAAAAAATTTCAGTTATTCTTTGGTCAAACTCTTCTCTCGGAATGTGGGTTTTGTCGGGCTTATGCCAGATTGCATCAAGGTAATAAAGGGGCAGGTCTGTGCATTTCTGCAGTTTTTCTGCAAAGGTTGTTTTACCTGAGCCGGGACAGCCGATGATGATTACTTTGTTCATGGTTTACCTCATAAATAAAATCCGTCTGATATCAACAAATCCCTTTATCAGTTTTATAGATAAAGGGATTTATTATATTCTTTCATGAGCTCGCCGCTCGGGCGTTACTTTTTTGAAAAAAAGTAACCAAAAAACTTTACTTGTTATTTAATAATGTCTGTTCCCATGTAGGGTACGAGTGCTTCGGGAATTGTAACTGTGCCGTCAGCATTCTGATAGTTTTCAAGAATAGCAGCTGTTGTTCTGCCTACTGCAACACCTGAACCGTTAAGGGTGTGTACAAGCTGTGCCTTATCCTTGGGGCCGTTCTTATAGCGGATTGAAGCACGTCTTGCCTGGAAGTCCTCAAAGTTTGAGCAGGAGCTGATTTCAACATATCTGCCGTAAGAGGGCATCCATACTTCGATATCGTATGTCTTTGCTGA
>JAFOXT010000412.1 GCA_017425745.1 Clostridia bacterium
GAAGCGTCTGAGGCAACCTCAACACGCACAACAGTGAGCATTTTGCCCATAACTCTCGGATCCTTAAGCTCACGTATAATTGCAATTATCTCACGTCTTATATCTTCCGATACTCTGTTAATTCTGAATCCTGCCATATAGGGTTCCTTTCGTTTTGTATTCAAACATTTACAAACTTGCAAGAATAGCACAAGAACGTGCATAAGCACACATAAATCAGCCTCTTGTGCCGTTATTGCGATGTTTTAAGATCAGTCTCTGTATTCTTCCATCATAAATGCTTCGAAAATGTCGCCTTCCTTGATATCGTTGAACTTTTCAAGACCGATACCGCATTCAAAACCTGAAGCAACTTCCTTAACGTCATCCTTGAAACGGCGGAGTGAAGAAATTGAGTCTTCAGTAATAACAATACCGTCACGAACAACACGGATCTGAGCATTTCTTGTAACCTTACCTTCAAGAACGTAGCTACCTGCAATTTTACCTGCTGATGAAAGGTTCATAACTGTTCTTACTTCGATTCTACCGAGAGCAACCTCACGGAACTTGGGAGCAAGCATACCCTTCATAGCTGCTTCGATTTCTTCGATGCAGTCGTAGATAACTCTGTACATTCTCATTTCAACCTTATCTCTTTCAGCAAGGCTCTGAGCATTTGTGTCAGGACGAACGTTGAAGCCTACGATAATAGCGTTTGAAACGCCTGCAAGCTGAACGTCGCTTTCGTTGATTGCACCAACACCGCCGTGAATTACACGAACCTTTACTTCCTCGTTTGAAAGCTTTTCAAGGTTCTGCTTAACTGCTTCAACTGAGCCCTGAACGTCAGCCTTAACAATGATATTGAGATCCTTGATCTGACCTTCCTGAAGTGATGAGAAGAGATTGTCAAGAGTAACCTTCTGGAATGCCTTGAACTGTTCTTCCTTAGCCTCGTGCTTCTTCTTTTCAACAAGCTCACGGGCAAGCTTTTCGTCTGAAGCTACGTCGAATGTGTCACCTGCATTGGGAGTTGTGTCAAGACCTGTGATTTCAACAGGAACTGAGGGGCCTGCTTCCTTGATTTTCTGTCCTCTTTCGTTGGACATTACTCTTACACGGCCAACTGACTGACCTGCAACAATGATATCGCCTGATCTGAGTGTACCGTTCTGAACAAGAATTGTAGCAACGGGACCACGGCCCTTATCAAGTCTTGCTTCAATTACAACACCCTTAGCTGCTCTGTTGGGGTTAGCCTTAAGCTCAGCCATTTCTGCAACAAGGAGAATTGATTCAAGAAGACTGTCAATACCCATCTGTGTCTTAGCTGAAACAGGAACACAGATTGTGTCACCGCCCCATTCTTCGGGAACAAGACCGTATTCTGTAAGCTGCTGCTTAACTCTTTCAGGGTTAGCGCCTTCCTTATCCATTTTGTTTACGGCAACGATAATCTGAACCTCAGCAGCCTTTGCGTGGTTGATAGCTTCAATTGTCTGGGGCATAATACCGTCGTCTGCAGCAACAACAAGAACTGCAATATCTGTAGCCATAGCACCTCTTGCTCTCATTGATGTGAAAGCTGCGTGACCCGGTGTGTCAAGGAAGGTAATCTTCTGACCGTCAAGGTCAACTCTGTAAGCACCGATGTGCTGTGTAATACCGCCTGCTTCTCCTGAAGCAACTGATGCATTACGGATTGCGTCAAGAATTGAGGTCTTACCGTGGTCAACGTGACCCATAACTACAACAACGGGATCTCTGGGAAGAAGATCTTCTTCTGTATCCTCGTGGTCGTCAATGATTCTTTCTTCAATTGAAACAACAACTTCCTTTTCAACCTTTGCACCAAGCTCGGTTGCAACAATTTCTGCTGTGTCGAAGTCGATTGTCTGGTTAACTGAAGCCATTACACCAAGCTTGAACATTTCCTTGATAACCTCTGCAGCTGTTCTTCTGAGAAGGTTTGCAAGGTCGCCAACGGTGATTTCCTCAGGAATTTTAACTGTAAGAGTTTTCTTTGCTCTTTCAGCCTTGATTCTTTCCATTCTTTCCTGCTCGGTTTCTCTCTTCTTTGAAAAGCCCTTCTTCTTGTTGTACTGCTGTGACTTCTGCTTAAGCTTCTGCTTGTTTGAAGCGTTGTCGTTCATTCTGTTTGCAGGAGCAATTTCTTCGTATCTTTCGTTATACTTTTCAAGGTCAACGTTGCTGCTTCTTGTGTCAACACGTCTTGTTTCACCCTTTGTTCTGGGCTGAAGTGCCTTTTCCTGCTTCTTGGGCTCTTCCTTCTTCTTAGGAGCTTCCTGAGGTGCAGGCTTCTTCTCTGCCTTGGGTGCTTCTTTTTTAGCTTCGGGCTTCTTTTCTGCCTTGGGAGCGTCTTTTTTAGCTTCAGGCTTCTTTTCTGCCTTCTTTTCAGCCTTAGCTTCTGCTTTTACTTCGGGAGCCTTGGGCTCTTCCTTAACCTCTGCAGCCTCTTCCTTAGCCTTTTTCTGAGCCTCGCTTGCTGCAAAGAATGCGTCAAAATTCTGAACCTGGTTTTCCTGAGTAATTGTTTCAAAAATAAGGTCAAGCTCCTTGTCTTCAAGAGCTGTCATATGCTTTCTGGGTTCATCTGTATACTTTTCAAGTATTTCAAGGATTTTCTTGCTGTTGATACCGAAGTCCTTAGCTACTTCGTGCACTCTGTATTTTTCTCTGGGCATAGTATCATCCTTTCTCTGTAGTTATATATCTTCGTTGTATTTTTGCTGTAATGCCTTACTGAAGCCCTCGTCATCAACGGTTATAACTGCCGCCTTTGAGCCGATTGCTTTTGAAAGGGTCAATGTCTCATATTTTGTAATAAGTACTGGAATGTTTTTACCTTCAAAGCTGCAGGCGTGAAGCATTTCCTTCTTCAGTCTTTCTGAGCCTTCAGAAGATATTATGCAAAGCTGAGCCTTGTTTTTTACAACGGAGCCAATTGCCGCATCGTGACCCAGACTTAGCTTTCCGCCTCTTCTTGCCATTCCTAAGAGATTAAGAAACTTATCATTCACTGTCTCTCATCTCCCCTGCCATCTTTTCATAAATGTCCTCACTGATTTCACACTGAAGAGCTCTTGCAAAGCGCTTTGCTTTTCTTGCCTTTTCAAAGCACTCGCTTTTTCTGCACACATAAGCGCCTCTGCCGTTTTTCTTGCCGACTAAGTCAAGACTTACCTCATAGGTAACTTCGCCGTCTTCAGCTTCAGGCTTGATTTTTGTTTTTACAACTCTTACAAGCTCTCTCTGAGGAAACATTTCTCCGCAGCCGAGACATTTTCTCATAGGGATTTTTCGTTCTGCCATTTAAAGCACCTCTTTTCTGAGGCTATTATTCGTTAGCTGCGCTGAGAGGCTTAATATCAATTTTCCAGCCTGTAAGCTTTGCTGCAAGACGAACGTTCTGTCCCTTGTTACCGATTGCAAGTGAAAGCTGGCTATCGGGCACGATTACACGGCAAGCCTTTGCACCGCTTTCGTCAACTGCAACAGAAAGAACCTCTGCCGGAGCAAGTGCAGCTGAAATGTATTCAGCGGGATCTTCACTGTAACGAACGATATCAATCTTTTCGCCGCAGAGAATTTCAACAACGTTGTTTACTCTCTGACCTCTGGGTCCGATACAAGCACCTACTGCATCTACGTTTTCGTCCTTGCTGCCAACAGCAATTTTTGTTCTTGAGCCTGCTTCTCTTGAAACAGACATAATTTCAACAACACCGTCGTAAATTTCGGGAACTTCCATTTCGAAAAGTCTCTTTACAAAGCCGGGATGCTTTCTTGTGATGTTTGCATAGCTTGTGCCGCCGTCTTCCTTGATTGAAGCAACATAAACCTTGATAAGCTGACCGGGAGTAAAGGTTTCACCGGGAAGCTGATCAGCCTTGGGAAGAATTGCGTTAGCTCTGCCGATTTCGATTGAAACGTCACCTGTTTCGGGATATACAATGTTAACCTTAGCAGTAACAACTTCCTGATTTCTGCTCTGGAATTCCTTGCTTGCAAGCTCTCTTTCAGCCTCTCTGATACCCTGACGGATAACGCTCTTAGCTGTCTGAGCAACGATTCTGCCGAACTTTTTGGGTTCAAGTGTAAGCTGGATAAATGAGCCTACCTGAGCACTTTCGTCGTAATTTCTTGCCTGTTCAAGGGTCATTTCTGCAAGGGGATCTTCAATTTCATCAACAACTGCGATGTTTACATAAACGTCCATTGTCTGCTTTTCGGGATCGATTTCGCAAACAACATTGTCTCTGTTGCCGTAGCTGTTTCTTGTTGCTGAAATAATAGCAGCCTTGATTTTTTCAAAAATATATTCTGATGAGATACCTTTTTCCTCTTCAAGCATTTTTACTGCTTCAAAAAATTCTTTGTTCATTTTTTCTTGTTCAATCCTTTCGTTATTTTTATGGCGATATTACCGCCACCTTATTTTTACATATCAAAATCGTCGAGCTTTACAAATGAAGCTTCCTTTTTAGTGAAGGTAAAGCCGCTTTCGTCCTCGAGTCTTATTGTAATATTGCCGTCTTCATAGCTTTCGAGAATACCTGAAAACTCTCTTTTACCATCAACGGGTCTTATCATTTTCACCTTGATTTTTTCACCGATAAATGCTGCGAAATGCTCGTCTCTTACGAGATCTCTTTCTACACCGGGTGAGCTTACCTCAAGAATGTAAGCCTGTTCAATGGGGTTAGCCTCATCAATGGGGCCGTCGATTGCATGGCTGAGGTTTACGCAGTCGTCAATTCCGACACCGCCGTCCTTGTCAATAAAGACACGCAGATACCACTGTGAGCCTTCCTTAAGGAAACGGACGTCCCAGATTGAAAGTCCAAGCTCCTTTGCAAGCGGTTCAACAATGTCCCACACGATTTTAACCGTGTTTCCGCCTTTTGCCATAATTAATCACTCCTTTAAAAATATTCAATTGTACGTCGTAAGCAACAAAGAAGAGCGGACTCTCTTGAGCCCACTCTAAAGTTTACATTACGGATTGTATGTATAATACCACATTTTTATTATTATTGCAAGGGATTTTACAAATTATTAAACAGTTGGAAAGCCCTGTCGATTGCTTTTTTGACAGAGGGGTTGAGCTAAAATAAAAATCCCGCCTTGAAAGACGGGATTCTGAATTTTAATAGTGTTTAATGCCGCATTTGCATTCCTTGTTTGTTCTGAAGATTTTCTGGAAGAAGAGAAGGAATTTGAAGAAGAACTTTTTGATACCGCCTGCGTGACAGT
Organism: Clostridia bacterium; assembly: GCA_017425745.1. Taxonomy (GTDB): domain Bacteria; phylum Bacillota; class Clostridia; order Oscillospirales; family Acutalibacteraceae; genus UBA6857. Next base: position 5,260 of record JAFOXT010000412.1, read on the forward strand.
TGCAGGAGCAGTTGTCGGTATCGGGCTCTGCAATCACTGCATAGTAGCTGAAATGGTCAGTTTCAAATACCATGTAGCCGTCTTCGTAGGTAGCTTCCATTTTTTCAACAGCACCTGTTTCAGTATTTACATAGTAAACATAGCTGAAATTCGGGTTATAGCCTACGGGAAGAGGAATTTTCACAGTAATCTTGCCGTTAGGCTGAACTGCTTCACCGTCAACGAGCATTTTTATATCATAGATTTTCTGCTGTACTGCACCTGTTTTCGCATCAAGGATATTAAAGGCTGTTCCATCGAAGCTTTCTTCAACCTCAATTTCAACCTCGCCATCATAACCTTCAGTGGGGATTTCGATTGCGACGCCTGTTTCTTTGTCTTCAACAATCTGTTTTTCAAGTTTCGCAAGAGTTTCTTCTGCTACAACCTCACCGCATACCGTACAGTATTTTACTCTCTTACCTTCCTTTTCGTAAGTAGGTTCTGCAGTAACTACCCATTCACCAGGAGTGTGACCCGCAGGGATGATTGTGGGTTCACCGATTGTTTCACCACATTCTAAGCAGATGTAGAATTTCATACCGTTCACTGTACATGAAGCAGGGATGGTTTGTTCAACAGGGATATGGTCGCATTCTTCCTCTTCTTCACCAAGGAAATGGATGGTGGCGTTGAGGAGACAGTCATTACCATCTTCAATGATAATTGACTCCCATTGTTCTTTTGTGCCATAGAAATATATTTCAGACATTCTTCACACGCATCAAAAGCACAAAGCTCTATACTTTTTACGCTGTTACTGAAAGCAACTGAAGAAAGTGAACCGCAAGCCATAAAGCATGATTCTGGTATAGATGTCACACCCGAACCGATAGTTGCACTTTTTAGACTTATAGCATACGCTAAAGTTCCATCTATTTGAGTAACACTATCAGGTATATTTATTGTTTCAATACCCGTCATAGCAAAGGCTAAACTGCCGATATATGTTATTTTTTTGCCTAATTCTATTTCAGTTATTCCGCTGCCATAAAAAGCCCATTCTCCTATAGTTGTTAAATCATCGGGTAATATAATTTCAGCAAC
>JAFOXT010000413.1 GCA_017425745.1 Clostridia bacterium
ACAGGGATAATGGCATTTAAGCCACGCGGTCTGATAAGAAACATAGGCATAAGCAGCTGCGTGTGATTTATTGAAAGCATACTTTGCAAAATTGGACATTTCATCAAAAATGTCATTTGCAGCTTTTTCGCTCACACCGTTATTAACCGCACCGACAATACCCTCTTCGGGCAGACCGTAGATAAAAATCTGACGTTCCTTTTCCATTACATCAAGCTTTTTCTTGCTCATGGCACGTCTTACAAGGTCAGCACGCCCGTAGGAATAGCCCGCAAGCTTACGACAAATTTCCATAACCTGCTCCTGGTAAACCATACAGCCGTAGGTAACATCAAGAATATCTCTGAGAAGCTCAGACTTATATCTTGTATCTTCAGGATGGTGTCTGTTGTGAATATATGTATCTATTGAGTCGGCAGGGCCGGGTCGGTAAAGAGAAATTACCGCAATAAGATCTTCAAGGCTCTGTGGCTTAAGACGGGTAAGAACACTGCGCATTCCCGCAGATTCATACTGAAACACACCGTCTGTTCTGCCTTGAGAAAGCATTTCAAAGGTAGCTTTATCATTTACATCAATAGATTCTATATCAAAATCAGGATTTTTCTTCTTAATCATCTTTACGGCATCGTCAATAACTGTGAGTGTACGAAGACCGAGGAAATCCATTTTAAGAAGTCCCAGTTGTTCAAGTGTTGTCATTGTGAACTGAGTTACAACACTTTCATCATTTACTGCAAGGGGTACATAAGTTGCAACGGGATCTCTTGTGATTACAACACCTGCAGCGTGGGTTGAAGCGTGTCTTGGCATACCTTCAACCTGACGGGCAATATTGAGAAGCTTTTCAACGCTCTCATTGGTTTCATACAAAGCACGAAGCTCCGGTGAAGTTTTAAGTGCCTTATCAATTGTGATTTTAAGCTCACTCGGAATAAGCTTTGCAACCTCGTCAACGCTGTTATAAGGCATACCTAAAACTCTGCCGACATCACGTACAGCACCTCTTGCCGCCATTGTACCGAAGGTTACAATCTGCGCAACGTGGTCAGCGCCGTACTTTCTGATTACATAGTCAATTACTTCCTGACGTCTTACATAACAAAAGTCAATATCAAAGTCCGGCATACTGACTCTTTCAGGGTTAAGAAAACGTTCAAAAAGAAGATTGTACTGCAAAGGATCTATACCCGTAATTCCGATACAGTAAGCACAAAGTGAGCCTGCACCCGAGCCTCTGCCCGGACCGACAGGAATATTTTTGCTCTTGGCATATCTTATAAAATCATGAACTATGAGGAAGTAGTCAACATAGCCCATTTTGTTTATAACCTCAAGCTCATAATTCAGTCTGTCAATGTATTTCTGAGGCGGATTATCACCCTTGTGCATTGAAAGTCCGTAGAAGCACTGATTCTTGAAATATTCGAAGTGATCCATATTGTTCGGCACTTCAAAATGAGGAAGCTTTGTGTTGCCGAATTCAAACTCAACGTTGCACATATCAGCAATCTTTTTTGTGTTTTCAATTGCTTCAGGAACTGCAGAAAACAGCTCAAGCATTTCCTCTTCTCTTTTTACATAAAACTCATCTGTACTGAATTCAAGTCCCGTTTCTTCACCGAGAACGTGGTTAGTCTGAATACAGATAAGCACCTGCTGAACTGATGAATCTTCCTTTTTAATATAGTGTGCGTCGTTTGTTGCTACAAGAGGTATACCGGTTTCTCTTGAAAGACGGACAATATCAGAGAAAATATCAAGCTCTTCTCTGAGTCCGTGATTCTGCACCTCAAGATAATAATTACCTTCACCAAACAAATCACGGTACCACAAAGCAGTTTCTTTTGCTTTTTCATACTCACCCTTTAAAAGCAGCTGCGGAATTTCACCTGCAAGACAGGCTGAAAGAGCAATAAGACCCTCGTGATGCTTTTGAAGAAGCTCTCTGTCAATTCTCGGTTTGGTATAAAAACCTTCAGTGAAGCCAAGGCTCACCATTTTTATAAGGTTTTCATAGCCTTTATTGTTTTTGCAAAGGAGAACAAGGTGATATCTTTCACTGTCAAGACCGTGCACCTTATCGTGTCTCGTTCTCTGTGCAACATAACACTCACAGCCGATTATAGGCTTAACACCTTTTTCCTTGGCCGCTTTATAAAAATCAACGGCACCGTACATAACACCGTGGTCAGTTATAGCAACACTGTCCTGACCCAGCTCCTTTACTCGGTCCATAAGGCTGCCGATTCTGCAGGCGCCGTCAAGAAGACTGTACTCTGTATGAAGATGCAGATGGGTAAAAGACATAATTTCTCCTCCTTTTCTTTTATTTTACTCTCATATTTTCAACTGCTTCCTTGTCGGGAATTACGTTGATTGAGTAGTATTCGTGATAAATTACCATACCGGCTTTTGCACCGTTAGGCTTTTTAAGAGCTTTCACTCTTGTATAGTCAACTGTTACGATTGAGGATTCTCTTGCCTTACTGTGATAAGCCGCAATTACTGCAGCCTCTTCAATAGCTTCATCAGAAATTTCTCTGCCGTCACCGAAAATGATTACGTGTGAACCGGGAATTTTCTGTGTGTGAAGCCACATATCACTTTTAGATGCAACCTTAAGAGAAAGCTTATCGTTCTGCACATTGTTTCTGCCTACAAGAACTCTGAAGCCGTCTGATGTTCTGAATTCAATGGGTGGAAGCTCTTTTGGCTGCTTTTGCTTTTTGCCTTTTGTATTTTTTATATATCCGCCGTCTGAAAGCTCCATTCTGATTGCAGAAATTTCGCTGTCAGTATCAGCACGGGAAATTTCGTCAAGCACCGATTCAAGATAAATAAGCTCATCTTCACCGTCAGCGATAAGCTTTGTAAGCATCTGCTCGGCTGTCTGCGCTTTTCTGTATTCCTTGTAATATTTCTTCTGATTTTCAGTAGGGCTGAGTGCAGGATCGCAGGGAATTTTTATAATTTTACAATCGTCATAATAGTTCTGCACCTCATAGAAGGATGTACCCTTCTGAAGCTGATAAAGATTTGCAACAATAAGCTCACCGTAAAGCTTCAGTTGCTCTCTGTCAGCGCATTTTTTAAGTTCTTCACGTTGAATCTGAAGCTTTCTTGCTGTTCGTTCAACAAGATTTGTCATTAATTTTATAAGCTCGTGACCTCTGTGATTAATACGGTTTATTCTGTCTCTTTCATAATAAAAATCGTCAAGCAGCTCTGATGCAGAATCATATTTCTTTACTGTGAAGGTGTCATCGTACTGTTTAATATCAATATAAGATAAATCCTTTGGTTTACCTTCTGCAGTAATAAGTGCGTAAAACCCGTCATTTCTCTGAAGAGGTTTTTAATGTTGCTTATTTCATTTTTAAGTGAATCAAGCTGAATGCTTCCAAGTTCATTTACTGCTTCGTCACCGAAGGAAACTCTGTGAGCTATTTCACGCGCAATTATAGGTGACACACCTTCAACAGTGTTCATAATTGCAGTTGAAAGAAGCTTTACATCAAAGGAAAGAATTCTTTCCATAATAGCTCCGAGCTCATCTGTTTCAATGTTCAGCTTATCCTGCTGAGGCGGAAGCTTATATTCAACGCCGGGTAAAATCTGTCTTACAGAAGAGGTAGCGAAATCAATACGCTTTATTGAATCAATAACTCTGCCTTCGGACATAAGAATGAAATTAGAGTGCTTACCCATAATTTCCATACAAACAGTAAGCTCAATTCTGTCACCGATTTCGTTCGTTGCATCAAAATCGATAAAGATAATTCTGTCCATCCCCTGCTGTCTTATATCCTTTATCATAGCGCCTGTAAGATACTTGCGAAGAAGCATACAGAACATAGGCGGTGTTGGAGGATTGCCTATTTTATGAGCAGTGAGATGTACCCTCGGACTGTCTGCACGGACACAGCAAAGCAGACTGTATGCACAGCCTTTACCTCTCAGTGAAAGCACAATCTCGTCCTTTGTGGGCTGATTAACCTTATCAACCCTGAGACCTACAATTACTTCCTTCAGTTCGTTTTTCAGTTTACTTAAAAATATACCGTCAAGTGCCATAAATTATTTACCTGCAAATTCTACGGGATTTGTTTCATCAAGAAGAATTACATCAGCTTCAAGGAATTTATCAGAAAGAAGCTGCTGAAGCTTGTTCATAACGGGCTTTTCTGTTTCATAGTGACCTGCAACAACAAGATTTATGCCCATATCTCTTGCAATTAAAAGCTCGTGGTGCTTAACCTCGCCTGTAACATATGTATCTGCACCCATATTAACAGCTTCAAAGAAGAAATCGAAAGCTGAGCCACCGCAAACAGCAACCTTTTTAACTTTCTTTCCGCCTTTTACAAATCTGCATACTGTATTAAGCTTTTCTGCAACTGTATTAGTGAATTCTTCAATTGAAGTTTCAGCAACGTCACCTATTCTTGCCATAGGCACCTTACATTCCTCTGCAGGTACACCCTCAGCATTTTCAATACCGAGAATTTCACAAAGCACATCGTTTACGCCGCCTTCTGCACAGTCGAGACAAGTATGGGCACTGATAACACTTATGCCCGCTGAAGCTGCTTCAAAAGCAAGGTTACCCTTGGTGAAGCTTTTCTGTGCTGAAAAAATAATCGGATGATGCGTAACAATCATATCAGCCTTGTGAGCCTTGGCAGAATCAACCGTCATCATAGAAGCATCAAGACATACGCCGATTTTTTTAACCTCTTTATCCATATCACCTACAAGAAGACCGCAGTTATCCCAATCACACTGCAAGCCGTAGGGTGAAACTTCGTTTATATAGTCATATATATTTTTAACCTTAATCATTGTGTCCTCCCGATTAAAGTGTTAATTTCAAAAATAATTTTCTCTAAACCGTCTTCATCGCTAACACCAGCATTTTTCTGTGCGCAGTATTTCTTATTAAGAGAATTCAGAGTTTTATCTATGTATTTCATTGAAAGCTCATCGCTGTTTTTTATAAGCTCACCTACATAGTAATAAGCTTTACTTTTTTCAGCTTTATTGCCTGTATATTCCGCTGAAATTGCCACGTAAAGACGTTTTCCGTCTGTTGATGCAACTTCTCTTCTAATCTCAAAGCCGTTCTCACAAAGCCATTTTCTGAGCGTTTCGGCGTGTGTCATAGGCTGAGCTATTATTTGCACCTTTTCGTTTTTCACCCAAGGTGCTTTTTCAAGTATTTCAGATATAAGAATACCACCCATACCTGCAATAACAATGTCATCTGCAGAGTTTTCGGGAATATTCTGCAAGCCGTCTGAAAGTATAAGTGTAACCTTGTCTGTTATACCGCAGTCAATAAGGGTCTGTCTTGCGTTTTCAAGAGGACCTTTGTTTATATCGGAAGCAATTGCTTTTTCAATTATTCCGTTTTCCATAAGATAAGCCACAACATAAGCGTGGTCAGTACCAACATCGGCAACTGTGCTCCCTTTTCTTACAAGTGAAGCCACCGATAAAAGCCGACTGTCAAGTTTAATCTTTCCCATAATTACCTCTTTTAAAAAATGAGCCACCGATTTGACGGCGGCTCATAAATAAGCTTACTTTGAAGCGAGATATTCGTTTACTCTCTGAAGAAGAGAATCAACATCAACGCCGTGAACTGCACAAGCCTCTTCTACAGTTTCACCTCTTGAAGCAGGGCAACCGAGACAATGCATTCCCATTTCAAAGAAGAACATTGCTGTGCCGGCATCAGCTTCAAGAATATCGCCGATAAGCATATCTTTTGTGATTTCTTTCATCCGAAAAAACCGTCCTTTCGAATTATTTGTAATTTATTTTTTAAGAGAAACAGCTTTCTTAGCTTTTTCTGCAATATGCTCAGCATCAAGGCCGTAAATTTTGAGAAGCTCAAGAGCGGGACCTGACTTACCAAAGGTATCTTCAACACCGAGACGAACAACGGGAACAGGATATTCTTCACTGAGAGCTTCGCAAACAGCACCGCCGAGACCGCCGATTACATTGTGTTCTTCAGCAGTTACAATTGCGCCTGTTTCCTTTGCAGCCTTAACAAGGATTTCCTTGTCGATAGGCTTGATTGTGTGGATATTGATAACTCTTGCGTCAATACCGTCAGCCTTAAGCATTTCTGCAGCCTCAAGAGCAGGAGCAACCATAAGACCGGTAGCTACGATTGTAACGTCATTACCGCCTTTAAGCTCAACGCCCTTACCGATTTCGAACTTGTAGTCCTCAGCATTTACTCTGGGCACTGCAAGTCTGCCGAAACGCATATAAACGGGACCGTCAAAATCAGCAGCTGCGTGTACAGCCTGAATTGCTTCAATATCGTCAGCAGGGTTAATGATAACCATACCGGGAATTGAACGCATAAGAGCAATATCTTCACAGCACTGATGGCTTGCACCGTCTTCACCAACAGAAATACCTGCGTGTGTTGCACCGATTTTTACGTTAAGCTTGGGATAAGCAATTGAGTTTCTTACCTGCTCAAAAGCTCTGCCCGCAGCAAACATAGCGAATGATGAAGCGAATACTGTATAGCCTGAGGTTGCAAGACCGGCAGCAATACCCATCATATTACCTTCTGCGATACCGCAGTCGATAAACTTTTCAGGGAATTCCTTTTTGAAAGTGATTGTCTTTGTAGCCTTTGCAAGGTCTGCGTCAAGCACAAGAATATCGTCTCTTGATGCACCGAGTTCCTTAAGAGCTTTACCGTATGCATCTCTTGTTGCACATTTAATTACATCAGCCATAATTACACCTCCAGATCTGCAATTGCTTTGTCAAGCTCAGCCATAGCCTGTTCGTACTGTTCAGCGTTGGGAGCACTACCGTGCCAATCGCACTTATCTTCCATAAATGAAACGCCCTTACCCTTTGTTGTTTTTGCAACAATACAGGTAGGTCTGTCTGTTTCTGCCATAGCAGCTTTAAAAGCCTCTTCAATCTGACCGAAGCAGTGACCGCAGATTTCAATTACATTCCAGTTGAATGCTTCAAACTTTTCCTTAATGGGATAAGGTGAGTTAACCTCATCAAGTGAGCCGTCGATCTGAAGATTGTTATAGTCAACAATTGCAACAAGGTTGTTGAGCTTCTGGTTACCTGCAAACATAGCAGCTTCCCAAACCTGACCTTCTTCAATTTCACCGTCACCGAGAATTGTGTA
>JAFOXT010000414.1 GCA_017425745.1 Clostridia bacterium
ATCCTTTGCTTTCAGCAAATGAAATTCAGAAGTTTGTTGAAGACACTAACAGTGTTGCAATTCTTACTCTTGATATGATTTATCCTAAGTTTGCAAAAATAAAATGGAATACGGATACAAAGCCCCAATTTATATTAGCAAAAATTGCAGATGCTTTACCTTGGTATGCTAAACCTGTTTATTCAGCTAAAAACAAACTGAATCTTTCATTTAATCCTGAGCATGATATTATTTATTGGAATGCATTTATTGAACTTGGTAAAAATCTTCCAGTTGAAATGCCTGTTGATGACGGTAAAGCAAACGATACTGCTGTTATACTTTATAGCGGTGGTTCTTCAGGCACTCCAAAAGGCGTAATGATAACCAATCTTAATATAAACAGCCTCGCATTGCACACTTATGATATTGGCGGACTAGAAGAAGTTGTCGGTAAAAAATCGCTTGCTGTTATGCCGTTGTTTCATGGCTTTGGTTTGGTTATATGTGTTCACGCTATGTTATCTCTTGGATTTCATATTTATCTGCTTCCGAAATACGATTTCAATGAATGTAGTAAACTAATCTTTAAGAAAAAAATAAATTGCATTTATGGTGTACCCGGTCTTTTCGAAGCCCTTATCAGAAGTGAATATATTGATAAAGCCGATTTGTCTTTTATGGAGTTGCTTGTCTGCGGTGGCGATAAGCTTCCCGAAAAGTTACAGAAGAGAGTTAATAAAATGCTTAAAAAAGGCGGGGCTAGGGTAGTACTAAGAGAGGCATACGGTCAAACTGAGTGTGTAGCAGGTTGTTCAATAAACCCTAAATTCGATACACGCATCGGCAGTGCCGGCATCGCTTACCCTGATGTATACTTTAAAATTGTAAAGCCTGACACTCAAGAGGAATTGCCTGACGGAGAAGATGGTGAACTTTGCGTTTCAGGTCCTCTCGTAATGAAAGGATATTACAAAAACGAAGAAGCTACCGCTAAAGCTCTCCAGATACATAGTGATGGAAAGCTTTGGCTTCATACCGGAGATATGTTCTCCAAAGATAAAGATGGATATATATATTTCCGTCAGCGAAACTCCCGTATGATAATCTGTGGCGGTTACAATGTGTACGCGACTCAGGTTGAAGAAGCAATAGAGTCTTGTCCAGCTGTGGCTAAAAGCTGTGTTGTCGGTGTCAAAGACAGAATATACGGTCAAAAAATAGCCGCTTTTGTGGTACTGAATAATAAAGACGCTGATCAGATTATGGTCAGAGAAAAAATAATGAACTGCTGCAAAGAAAACTTGTCCGAGTACTCTCTGCCCCATGAAATTATATTCAGAGATGAACTGCCTATAACCAATATGGGTAAGGTAAATTATCTTGCGTTGGAAAAAGAAATTAACAGTATAAAGGAGTAATTAATATGCTTACAGAACTTCAGAAGCTTTTTAACGGTGTTGTAGGTCGTGAAGATATAGAGCTGACTTTAAAAACAAAAATGAATGATTTACCTCTTTCGTCTTTAGGTCTCGTTCAGCTTATTTGTGCAATGGAAGATGAGTATGATATCGAAATTTCTAATGTTGACATGAAAAAGTTCAAAAGTGTAAAAGATGTTGTGGAATATCTGGAAAAGGTTGTGAGTAAATAAAATAAAGCAACTCTTGGCAAGCTGCTTTACTCAACGTCATATGGTTTATAGTCCAACGGAAACTTACAGTTGGCTTTTTCAGCAAATTCAGTCATCAATATTTTGCAGATTCGGTTAATAACTCTTGCATCCGAAGCTTTTACTTCAGTTGGTCCTGCAAATTCTATGACCGCGTTTCCGAAAAAAGATTTATTCTCACTGAAATATTTTCCCATTTCTGCATATGGTTCTACTAATTCGTCAGTTCTTTTCGGATCTATATTGGAATAGAAAAAACTGTTGCCGCGAATAAGTACACCTCCAAAACTGCAATTTAAATGTTTGGTCAGCTGTTTTAAATATTCAGAACAGCAGCCTCGCATTCCTGCTACCAGATTGCCGCTATGCAAAATAAATGACATTGTATTTTCCGGTGACAGTTTTGTATGGCAAAGATAATCGAAGAACTCTAACAAGGTTCCGGGTAACAATTCTGCATATAAGGGGAAAACAACAATAGTGTTTTTTGATTTTTCAATTGATGCTTTAATTTGCTCCCAATCTTTTTTCTCTGATATACAAAATTGTTGGTAAGTATCTCCGTTGATAGAGTAACCTTCTGAAAATTTGTTGATTATGATTTGGGAGTTTCCGTGCTCACCTCGAGGTGAACCGTTTACGATTACTGTATGCATTTTAACAAACCTTCCATGTTTTCTATGTTGTGTGCTCCAAGGGATGAGATTGTAACATTGTTAAGAGCTAATCTGTTCATCCAAAAATTCATTAAATTTACATCAACAGAGCCGATATAAACAATTCCGAATTTATATTTTTTATTGTAACGGCAGATATGAAAAGTTTCGTTGTCTCTGAACTCGTCTAACGGAATTATAGAACAGAACAAAACTCTGTCAATGACATTTTTTGTTTTATAATGGACTGTACCAAGAGCAGTTTTTGTTATATATATCACTACATCGTTTTTTAAATATGCTTTTATAATATCTTCGCAGATATCTTTTTGAAAGCAGGTGCCGGGAGTCTTAAACCAACAACTGTAACAACCTCTGCAAGCGTTAACTTTTTCCTCAAAAACATTTATAACAGTACATTTGTTACCGGTTTGTTTGATTTTGTTTATTGCATAAACTGATTGTGTATCATCTATAGGCAACATATTTATAATCAAAACATTCATATCATTTCCCACCTTCATTTTCGTAAAATTATTATAGCATACTAATATATCTTTTTCAATGTTTAATCTAAAGTTAAAATTTTCTTTTTCATACTGATGTGAAAAGATCTGAAGGAGACAAATAATGAAGTACAAGCTTACCAATTCGCAACGGAATTTTTCTGTGGCAAACTCTGAATATTACTCGGCTTTATGGAATCATGGCGGCATTGTGTTTTTTAACAAAGTATATACGTACGACGAGTTGAACACAGCTTTTAACAACCTTATAAAGAACTTTGAAAGCTTGCGTATGTGTTTTAAAAACGACAAAACGGATTATTCGTTGTTTTTGAAAAAGTATGAGTTTAAAAAATATCCTTTTTTCTGTTTTGAAGCGGAAGGTGAAATTTTAGAAGCAAGCTATAAGCTTACCAATAGTTTGCTTAATTCTGATGATGAATTAATTACGTGCATTGTATTCAACACACCCACTAAATCCGGTTATATATTCTGTGCCCACCATATAATCATAGATGGATTCAGCACACAAATAATGGGCAAATATTTAAATAATTGCTTAAAAAACAATCTTTATAGTCTTGAAAATGTACAATCTTATGAAGAATATATAACAAACGAAGAGATGTATAAAAGCTCCAAGCGCTATCAGAAAGACCAAAAATTTTGGCTACAGCAATTTTCATCAAACCCTCAATGCTCAATATTTGAAGAAAAGAAAACCTCATTTGATTATGAATCTGATGAGGTTAATTTTCGTATAGATCCTAACATTTTTAACAAAATAAAGGCTTTTTGTGATAGTAACAACATATCCGTACAAAGTTATTTTAATACAGCATATTCAGTGTATATTTACAGAACATTAGGAATAGATTTCTTTACACTTGGAGTTCCTGTGCTCAACAGAACAACCGAAGCAGAGCTCAATACAATAGGCCTTTATATGCATATAGTTCCTCTTATCGTAAAAATTTCAGATGAATCTTTTGTGCAAAATGCTATCAATATTGAAGATGCACAAATGAACTTATTTAGACATCAGAAATTTACTCAGCACGATATAAAAGAGCTCTTAGATGCAGAAGGCAAACCGCAGAACAATCTTTTTGATATTGCTACAGATTATCAGGCGTTTGAAGAAAACGAGGACTATGAATTTGAGTTTGTTTACAGCAACTCTCTCTCTCTTCCTCTCGAAATCCACATGCAGTCTTTTGGAAAAGAAAAGCACAATCTCAAAATACGCTACAGAACGTCAATGTTTACCGAAAAAGAGATTCAGACTATGTTAGACTCTTTTATGGCTATAGCTGAAGATGCGCTTGAAAATCCCGAAAAAAAAATTACTGAGCTCGAAATGCTGTCAGCCGAAGAAAAGCAGAAGGTACTTTATGATTTTAACAACACAGCGGTTTCTTATCCCAAAGACAAGTGTATCCACGAGCTCTTTGAAGAGCAGGCGGAGAAAACACCTGATAAAGTTGCAGTAGTTGCAACAGACAAAGCTCTCACATACAGAGAACTCAACGAAGAAGCAAACAGAATTGCTCATTCTCTTATTCAAAAAGGCATCGGAAAGGGCGATATAGTTGCATTTATGCTTCCTCGAAAGAGCAGCCTTATTGCAGTTATACTTGGTATTCTTAAATCGGGTGCGGCATATCTCCCTGTTGATCCTGATCATCCTCGTGACAGAATTGAATATATGCTTTCTGACAGCGGGGCTAAAAACTGCATCACAGAAAAAAATCTCAGCGAATTTCTTGAAAGCTCTGATATCAGTAATCCGGGTGTCTGTGTTAGTGGAACGGATATTTGCTATTGTATTTATACATCCGGTTCTACCGGTAAGCCTAAAGGAACGTTGGTAACTCAGCGAAATATAACTAATTATGTGCATAACAACAGCAACAATGTTGTGCACAGAATAATTAAAGAAGATTGCAGAAGGATTATATCTGTCACAACGGTGGGCTTTGATATTTTTGTAACAGAAAGTCTTTTGCCTCTTGCAAACGGTATGGAGATTGTTTTTGCTGATGAAAATCAGGCGAAGATACAGAGCAAACTCAATGAGTTAATAAAGAAAATTCCCGTCGATGTTCTTCAGACTACGCCTACAAAAATGAAGTCACTGATAGCTGACAAAAAGCAAACAGAATATCTCAGAAATTTAAAGACTGTAATTCTTGGCGGCGAGACTCTGGACGCTTCTCTTGTTGAAGAGTTGAAAGCACTTACTGATGCCGAAATTTTTAATATCTACGGCCCCACAGAAACAACTGTATGGGTCACCAACACAAAGGTGAACAGTGCAGAGGATATTACTATAGGTAAGCCTATGGCCAACACACAGATATATATTGTCGATAAACACCTTAAGCCTGTTCCTATAGGCATAACAGGTGAGCTTTGCATTGCCGGAGATGGTGTAGGTGCCGGATATCTTAACAGGCCTGAGCTTACAGCAGAAAAGTTTGTTGATAATCCTTTTGGTGAAGGCAAGCTTTACAGAACAGGAGACCTCGCATATTGGAGAGAAGACGGAAACATTGTTTTTATTGGCAGAAACGATTTTCAGGTAAAAATCAGAGGACTCAGAATAGAACTCGGTGAAATAGAAAACGCCATTCTTTCGGTGGATGGTGTGATTCAGTGCGCTGTTGTTGTCAGAAAAGACAGCGATGACAGACAATACATCTGTGCTTTTTATACAGGTGAAGAAAAAGAAGCAGGCGAAATCAAGGGAATAATAGGTGAAAAACTGCCTAAGTACATGATACCCCATATATTTACTTATCTTGAAGAAATGCCGTTTACCTCAAGCGGTAAGATAAACAGAAAAGCTTTGCCTGAAATCAATCTTCGCAATATAGAAACAAGCGTAGAATATGTTGCTCCCGAAACCGAAAAAGAAATTGTTCTTACAGAATGTATATGTGAAGTGCTTAATGCGGAAAAGGCAAGTGTTATGGATAATTTCTTTGATCTGGGTGGAGACAGTCTTAAAGCTATTGAACTTACTGCAAGACTCGAAGCAAAGGGTTATACAGCAGATGTAAAGACAATTTTCGCGAGCAAAGATATCAGAGAGCTTGCAGAAGCAATTACTGTGGGAAAAACAGAATATGTAAAGGCTGAATATGGTAATACTCTGCCCGCAACTGCTGCACAGATGAGAGTGTATACTTCTCAGATAATGAAGCCGGATTCACCACACTATAATATTCCGTCTGTTTTCAAGGTGAAAGAGCTGGATGCAGAAAGACTTGAAAAAGCAGTAAACAATCTTATTGAAAGACACGAAAGCCTCAGAACACGATTTGAAAACAGAGATGGACAGATTGTTCAGGTTATTGAAGAAAAAGCTGCTATAAAAGTTGAAAAGCTTTTATCGGATGATGTTTCCGTTTTCAATACACCGTTTGAGCTTTCAAAAGCGCCCTTGATAAAAGTGGGATATTATGAGAATACAGTTATGCTTGTAACCCACCATATCATAGCTGACGGTGAGTCAATGAACGTACTGTTCAGAGAGCTCAACGAGCTGCATATGGGAAGAGAGCTTAAAGAATCAGTGCAGTATGGTGAATTTGCTGTATCTGACGGATATACAGAGGAAAATGAAAGCTATTGGTTAAAGGTATTTGAAGAAGAACCGGTTACGCTGGAACTCAGAACAGATTTTACACGACCCAAGCAACAATCGTTTGAGGGCTCTCAGATTTATGAGTTGATTGATATTAGTGTTCATAACAAAATAATCAGTAAATGTAAGGAACTGGGAATAACGCCATTTGTATATTATATGGCGTGCTTCAGTATACTTCTTTCAAAATATTCAGGTAATGAGGACATTGTTGTAGGTACGCCCGTAAGCGGAAGAAGCAGCAGATATCTTGATACGGTAGGTATGTTTGTCAATACAATCGCCTTGAGAAGCAGACCTGAAGGAGATAAACTGATATCAGAGTTGCTGGAAGAAATTAAAAACAGTTCAATAGAAGCAATCAATAATCAGAATTATCCATTCGGTGAGCTTGTAAAGAAGCTTAGCTTCAACACAACCGGTAGAAATCCGGTGTTCGATGTTATGTTGGCGTATCAGAGCGAAGAAACCACAAATATTGTATTCGGAGATTGTGCAGCTGAAATGCTGCCCATACCCATCGGTGGTGTAAAGTGTGATATTAATTTTAACATTATGCCAAGAGAAACCGATGTGGTGCTTATGGCTGAATACTGTACGGCACTTTACAGAAAAGAAACTCTTGAAAAGCTTGTCAAAGCTTATATTTATATTCTTGAGCAAATGCTCAGCGAAGACAGATATATCAGTAAAATAAGTGCTATTCTGCCGGATGAAAAACAGAAGATGCTTTTCAAATTCAATGATACAGAGGTTAAATATAATAAGGATACCTGTGTATACAAAATTTTTGAAGAAAATGCAGACAAACACTCTGAAAGAACAGCAGTAGTTTTCAAGGATACAGCTTTGTCATATGCAGAGCTGAAAAAACTTGTTGAAAATTATGCAGCAAAGCTTACTGAGCTTGGCATAAAGCAGAAAGACGTTGTAGCAATTCATCTTGATAGAAGCCATAGACTTGTTGCATTTCAGCTTGCTATTCTTAAAATCGGTGCAGTTTTTATGTCTGTTGATAAGCGATATCCGGAAGACAGAATCAGATATGCGTGCAAAGACTGCAATGTAAAAATGCTCATTACTGATGAAAATGTTAAAGCGGAAACAACTGTGATCAGTGTAAAAGATTTTGAAGCTGTTGAAGCAAGTGAGAAATCAGAAACCATTATAAACAAAGATTTCTGTTATATTATTTATACATCAGGCAGCACAGGAAAGCCGAAGGGATGTATGCTTACAGGGAAAGGTCTTCTTAATTTCTGCGTGAACAACAATACCATTGATACGCTTAAAAAACAGGGTAGCTGTATTTTTGCTTGCGTTAATGCGGCTTCATTTGACTACTTTATTGCAGAAACACTTCTTCCTTTGACAAATGGATTTACAACCGTTATTCTTGATGACATAGAAAGCACAAATCATAAGCTTTTTATCGAATGTATAAAAAAGAACAGCATTAATGTTCTGATGACAACTCCCACAAGGCTCAAAATTTATTTTAACGGTAATGACGATGCTGAAATACTGAAGCAGCTCAAATGTATTTGCACATCAGGAGAACCGCTCACTGAAGACCTGCTTGCAATAATGTATGAAAAATCACCCGGCGCAAAAATTTATAATCCTATAGGACCCAGCGAATGTAGTGTATGGGATATAGGTGGTGAGCTTAATCGCGAAGACGGACTTGATATTCACATTGGTAAACCAATTGCAAATGCTCAGATATATATCACCGATAAATATCTGAATCCCGTGCCAATAGGAGTAACGGGTGAAATATGCATTGCCGGTGACGGTGTCGGTGCAGGATATATTAATAATCCTGAGTTTACGGCAGAAAAATTCATTGATAATCCTTTTGGTGAAGGCAAACTTTACAGAACAGGCGACCTTGCTTACTGGAGGGAAGACGGAAATATCGTTTTTGTAGGCAGAAATGACTTCCAGGTAAAAATCAGAGGTCTTAGAATTGAGCTTGGTGAAATTGAAAACGAAATTTCACGGATTGACGGAATAACAACGACTGTTGTAGTGGTTAGAAAGGATGAAGACGGCAGACAGTTTATATGTGCCTTTTATACAGGTGAAAAGAAAGACGCAAAAGAACTGAGACAGCTTGCAGGCAAAAATCTTCCGCAGTATATGATACCTCATATATTCACACACCTTGAAGAAATGCCTCTTACATCAACCGGTAAGGCAAACAGAAAAGCTCTGCCGGAAATTGATTTTACAAATATATCTGAAGAAACAGAGTGCCGTTTTGCTGATACGAAAGAAGAAAGAGCGCTTGAAGCTGCTGTAAAAGCGGTTTTAAGAACAAGCAGTGTTAATATGTATGACAACTTCTTCAATGTAGGCGGAGACTCAATTAAGGCTATTCATATAGTTTCTCAGCTTGAGGATGCGGGGTATGAACTTCGTGTAGCAGATATTATGCAGAAAGAAACCTTTGCCGATATTGCAAAGGCTATGACGGAAACTTCAGATAAAGCTGTGTATGAGCAGAACGAGGTGAACGGTTTTGTTCCCTTTAGTCCTATTATGCGTGCAGCTGTTAATGAAAATGGAAATATTCCGAAAAACTTTACTCATACTTGTATTATTTCTGCAGAGTGTAACGAAGCTGAGGCGAAAAAAGCTTTTGATGCTCTTGTATTGCATCACGATATTTTAAGAGGCTCTTTTACATCTGAAGGTATAGAGATATTTTCATTATCTGAAAGAGAAGCATATTCATTTGACAGTATCGTTATTGATGATACTGTCAAAGCAAAGGAATATCTCAACAGCGCAGAGGTTGACACCGATAAGCTTGTTAATATTTTGTTCTGTTATACAAAAAATGAAAGTCTTATCAGAATAACTGTGCATCACTTTCTGATTGACCTTGTATCGTGGGAGATTTTGATTAAAGATTTCTATACGGTACTTGAACAAATCAGGAACAATATCAAAATTACTCTTCCGGCTAAAACTGCATCATTTATGTTGTGGACGAAAGAACTTCAGAGGTATGCTGAAACAATATCTGAAAACAGAAGAAAATACTGGGAGGATATTGATTTTAAACTTAACAGAGCAAAATCGCTTTTTGCACAAGGTGAGAGTGAGAATGATGCAGAAGAATATACTGCAATTATAGATGGAGATATTCTGAATAAGCTTACTGATAAAGCAGGTAAGACCTTTGGTATAAGAATAAACGAAGTGCTTCTGACGGCAGTCGGCCTTGCAGGAGCTGAAATTGCAGGTGGAGATGTAGGCGTAATTGTTGAAAGCCACGGAAGAATCGGACTTGGTGAACATATTTCCGTTGACCGTACAGTTGGATGGTTTACAGCGTGCTATCCGGTTATAGTTTCATATAATCTGAATATCGAAGAAGAATTAATCAGAATTAAAGATGCGACAAGAAAAACACCTGAAAACGGGATGGACTATCTTCTTTTGTCACCTCAGTTTAGCAAAAACGCTGAGATTGTATTCAATTTCTATAACGCAGGCAAAAGGTATATAGACGGAAGCAATCAGGTTTTGGATTTTAATTCACAAGGAACGATTTTTAAAAACAGAATAAGTGTGGACTGTGTTGTTTCCGATGACGATTTACAGATAAATATTTCCGTAGGAAAAGGCAGGCACACTAAAGGTATCAGCGAGGTGCTGGGTAAGAATTTGGTAAAGCAACTTGAAAAAATTATTGATGTCTGTTCAACAAAAGATACAGTTGTGAAATCATGCTCAGATTTCTCTGATGAAAGCCTTACAGAAGTTGAACTTAATGAAATAAAGAAGCTTTTTGATTCAGAAGATAATATTCTGGATATCTACAGTGCGGCTCCTTTACAGGAGGGTATGTATGCACAGCATTTCCGCAGTGACAAAACAAGGTCAAATCATATTCATAGCGCAAGCAGAATAGGCAAGGATACAGATTTGGCAACGCTTGAAAAAAGTGTTGAGCTGCTTTCTCACAGACATCCGTTGCTGAAGACCGCAGTTGTGGCGTTAAAATCTTCGGGAGCCATCAAGCAGGTTGTTCTTGAAAACAGAAAGCCTGAATTTACTGTTTTACGGCTTAGTGAGAATTATACTCAGAATATGTTGGACAAAATAATTGCTGAAGAAAGGAAAAACACCCTTGATTTGCAAAACGATTCACTCTTCAGAATTACAGTAGTCGACTTTTTCGATGAACGCTTTATGCTTGTTTATGCGCATCATATTATTCTTGACGGTTGGTGCATTCCTGTAATCATAAACGATTTACAGAAATATTATGGTCAACTTTCTGAAGGTATTGCAGAAGGTGTGTTAATAAGTGAAATCGATAAAGAGATTTTATCGCAGACTTCATATGCTCAATATGTAAAATGGCTAAGAAGTCAGGATAAAAAGATGGCTACGTCATATTGGCAAGGCTTATTGGCTGATTACTCTGTAGCGCATATTTTTGACAAAGAAAACAAGAACAATATTTACGGAGAAAACGTTGCTGTGATTGAAACAACTCTCCAAGAAGACCTGAGCCAAAATATAGAGAAATTCGCAAAAAACAGACACGTTTCTCCTAATACGATTTTTGAATGCATTCTTGCAGTTGTGCTGCAAAAATACTCCGGAACAGATGATATTGTTTTCAATAAGGTTATTTCAGGTAGAAGCATTCAGCTGAAAAACATCAATAATACTGTGGGACCTTTTATAAATACAGTTCCTGTAAGAGTCAGAACCGATGAGAACAGCACCGTATCAGATTTGATTGGGAATATACAGGATCAGACAGTAATGGCAAATCAGAACGGAATGTTAACTCTTACCGAGACGTATAAGATAAGTAATATTCCGGCTAAGTCTGTTGATGTATTGTTTGTGTTTGAAAACTACTTTACAGGTGATATCTCTGAAATTGAAAATGGTGTCCTTTCACCAAGATTGCTTTCTGTCAATGAAGAAACAGGATTCAACCTGACACTTACGGTTTTTAAAGAAAGCGACACATATAAAATCAAAACATCTTATGTGAAAGATTTGTATACTGAGGGTGAAATGTCAGGCTTTATTGATGGATATATTCATGTTCTTGAAGCATATCTTGATGAAACCCAAAAAATCGGTAAGATTTCTGTGCTGTCAGATGAAGCAAAGCAGACCTTGTTCTGTGAATTCAACGACACAGAACATTGCTATAGCATTCCTGATGATTCAACTATCTGCAGCCTTTTTGAAAAAACAGCTGCAGAAAACAAAGATAAGGTATGTATAAAAACTTCTGAAAAAAATCTTACATTCGGAGAACTTCTGGAAATTTCGGAAAATCTTGATGCTAGACTCAGAAAAATAACCAATGGAAAAAAATCTGTCGTTGCAGTTATTGCAGATCGTTCACCTGAAATGTATTCTGCAATTTATGGTATAATACGTGGAGGTAATGCATATCTGCCCGTTGACCCACAATATCCTCAGGATAGAATAGATTATATCCTTCGTGACAGCAATGCAGCTGCAGTGGTTACTCAAGATAAGTATGTTTGCCTTGCAGGCAATGTACCGGTTATAGATATGACGGCGTTTATGATCGACGGATGCAAGGAAAACAATGTTACAGAATGTGCTGCAGCGCCGGATGATACGGCTTATGTGATTTACACGTCAGGCTCAACGGGCAATCCAAAGGGTGCAAGAGTGAGCCATAAATCTGCAATTAACAGGATACTGTGGATGCACGATAAATATCCGCTTGAAATAAATGATGTGATTCTTCAGAAGACACCATACACCTTTGACGTTTCTGTATGGGAGATTTTCTGGTGGGCTCTTTGTGGAGGCAGTCTTGCTGTGTCAAAGCCTGATGAACATTTCCTTCCTGCAAAAATACTTGACGAGGTACACAATAACAAGGTAACACACCTTCATTTTGTGCCGTCAGTGTTTGAGTTGTTCTTAAACTATCTTGAGAGTAACGCGACAGATAGAAACAAATTTGAAACGGTGAAGTATGTATTCCTGTCAGGTGAGGCGCTTTCATCCTCTCTGGTTCAGCGCTTCTATAATATGTTCGATTGCAACAAGGTTACTCTTCACAACCTGTACGGCCCTACTGAGTGCGCAATAGACGTAACCTATTATGATTGCATGCCGACGGATGTTGATCCCGTACCTATCGGCAAGCCCATTTACAATACGCAGATGTATGTGGTTGATAAACACAACAATCCTGTGCCGGGTGGCGTAATGGGTGAACTGTGTATTGCAGGTGTGAATGTTGGTCATGGGTATATTAATAATCCTGAGCTTACAGCAGAAAGATTTATTGATAATCCCTTTGGTGAAGGCAAACTTTATAAAACTGGTGATCTCGCATATTGGAGAGAAGATGGAAATATTGTTTTCTGCGGAAGAATTGATAACCAGATTAAGCTCAACGGTCAGCGCATAGAAATCAGTGAA
>JAFOXT010000415.1 GCA_017425745.1 Clostridia bacterium
AAATACTCCTATGTGGCTTACAAGCGGCGTTCCCGACCCTCTTGCAAACTATTTTGCTTATGTAACACCTACCTGGAAAAGTATTGTTGCAGCAAGCAACAAGCCCGGAAAGC
The DNA here is from genome assembly GCA_017425745.1 of Clostridia bacterium. GTDB lineage: Bacteria > Bacillota > Clostridia > Oscillospirales > Acutalibacteraceae > UBA6857. The sequence continues at coordinate 114 of JAFOXT010000415.1, forward strand.
TTCGCTTCTCAACACTTGGTATAGTGTGCTTTCCTGACGGTAAGCCTACTATTCAAGCACATGAATCCTGGCATGCAGTTATGTATGATATGTTTACCGCAGAAAACGAAAAATATCCTTATATGACCACCGTTGACGGAAATGGTAAGGAGATAACTCTTGAATATCCTAAGGGAATGATCAATTGGCTCTCTTCGCAAAAGAGTAAGTTTAATGGCAAGGCTGCCAGCGGAAATGATGCTGTTACAGATGAGGGCGTAAAAAAAGGCCTTGACCTGATGGTTGAAACTGTAAGAAACTTTATAGAATATATTTTAAAATAAAGGAGAAAACCAATGCCATACTTATTCACTCACTTTAAAGAAAAGCTTACCCCTGACGGTGAGCAGGTTTATTTTGGTCTCAGCCGTGACGGCTTTAACTGGACAGAGGTCAATGGGGGAGAGCCTATACTTACAAGTACAATGGGTGCAAAGGGTTGCCGTGATATTGAAATTGTCCGTATGCGTGACGGCTCATTTGTTATTCTTACCACTGATGAGTGTATCGTTTATAAAATGGATGAAAACTATCAGGTCGACTGGAAAAAGGTCAACTCAACAGGTAGTAAATGCCTTTGTATGTGGAAAACAAAAGACCTTATCAATTTCTCAGAGCAGAAGAGAATCTACTTCGGCAGAGATGATTTCGGTTGTCTTTGGGCACCTGAGGTGTTCTATGATGAAATCAATGACGAGTATATGATTCATTGGGGCTCAACAGTTAAAGAGGATAACTACAGCCATATGTCAATTTACTGTTGCACCACAAAGGATTTTGAAACCTTTTCAGAGCCGAAGCTTTTCTTTACAAAGGATAACGAAATTCTGGACACACATATCCGTAAAATCGGTGATACATATCATATGTTCTATAAGAATGCAGAGCGTCCCTCAATGAATATGCACGCAACTGCAAAAGAGCTTTATGGCCCTTATGAGCACGACAAAGCCTTTGAGGATTATATGGCAACACTTGAAAAGCCGGGTTGCTACGAGGCTCCCACAACCCTCGTTCTTCCTGACGGCAGATGGTGTCTTATGATTGACTTCTTCGGCTGCGAAAAGGCAAAAATGGGTTATGTGCCCTTTGTTTCCTCAAAGCCCGGTGACAGTAATTTCACAATGAGTAAGGAAAGCTTTTCTTTCCCTTACGGCTTCAAGCACGGCGGTATTGTTGAAATAACCGAGGAAGAATATGAAAGAGTAAAAAATTACTATTCAAACAAATAAAACAGAGCTATATTTACAGCGGAGAATTTATTTCTCTGCTGTATTTTTCTTATATGTCAATCATAAACGGAAGCCTTGAAATCACAGCGTTTTTTTGTTGCTATAATTGATGAAACATTGTTTTGGTTATTTTGCATATTATAGAGGCGTTGAGTTTGTTCAAAGTGTCTTCAAATGTTATTTG
>JAFOXT010000416.1 GCA_017425745.1 Clostridia bacterium
GACAAGGAGCTTTGCGGTCAGCGTGAGGATAATGCTTCAGGGTTGAATGAGCTGATAGAAAACGGATTTTCCGTAATTGAAACCAATAATATAGCATCACTTGCAGAATACGCAGAAAGAGCTGATGAGCTTAACGAGAGCCTCAGAAAGCTTACAGAAAAGGCGAAAAAAACAGATTTTTCGGTTTACTCTGATGTTTCTGCTGACAACCTGCAAAAAGCTCTTAAAAGGGCAAATGAAGAGCTTCAGAGTAACGTTTCATCAGTGGGTGAGCTTGAAAGTGCAAATTCTCAGCTTTTACTTGCTATGAATCGTCTTAACCTTTCAGACAGCACAGAAAGTCAGAAGGGTGCGCTTAATATTACTGCAGGAAAAATTGTTGCCGCTGTTTTAGTAGGTGCAGCAATTCTTGCCGGACAGATTTATGTACACAAAATGCAGCAGGAGAAACGGAGAAAAAAGAGATAAATTCCATGCATTTTAAAATACAGAAAATATTTTAAGGAGGAAACAAAAAATGAAAGAGAAAAATTGGCTCCCGTATGCCAAAACACCTGAAGAAGTTGGCGTTTCTTCAAAGGTAATGAGCGAATTTATCGACAGATGCCTTGAGCTTGGTAAGGAAGTTCACTCGTTTACGATTATCAGAAACAACAAAATCGCTTGTGAAGTTTACAGAGAGCCCTTTAACAAAGAAAGCAATCATATGATGTACTCTGTAAGTAAGAGCTTTACATCAACTGCAATAGGTTTTGCAATTGATGAGGGTTACTTCAATATTGACACAAGATTTGTGGAAATTTTCCCCGAATTAAGAGGCGAAAAGCTTGACGAATATCTTGAAGAGCTTACAATTGAAGACCTTCTTTCAATGAGAAGCGGTAAGGAAGTAAGCCCCTTCCTTGACAAAACAAAGGACCGTTGGCTTCAGGATATTATGGCTTCAAACTGGATTTCAGAGCCCGGTACAGAATTCCTTTATGTAAGTGAAAATATGTATCTTCTCTGCTGTGTAATCCACAAGATGGTGGGAATGAGCGTAATGGATTACCTTAAGCCACGTCTTTTTGAACCCCTTGGAATTAAAAATCCCTTCTGGGAAACCTGTCCCAGAGGTATTGAAGCAGGCGGTTGGGGTATGATGCTCACAACTGAAGACCTTGCAAAGTTTACATACTGTTATCAGCAGAAGGGTAAATTCGGCGGCAAGCAGATTATTCCCGAATGGTGGGTTGAAGAAGCTACAAAGTATCATTCAGATACATCAAGATCAACCAAGGACAGCGACTCAAGAGTTGGCTACGGGTACTGCTTCTGGATGAACGGCGGTTGCGAAAACTCCTATCGTGCAGACGGTATGTTCTGTCAGTTTGGTATGGTGTTCAAGGATTACGATGCAGTTTTCTGTATGACCGGCGGTGAAATTTCAGAGCAGGGTATGCGTGATGTAATCTGGGAATTCTTACCCAGAGCGTTTATCGAGCCTGACAAGAAGGCAGAGAGTGTTGAGCTTAAGTTCCCACCCTTTGAAAAGCTTCCTAAAAAGCCTCGTTCATTTGCCCTTGAAAGCAGAATCGACGGCAAGACAATGAAGCTCAGCAAGCCTATTATGGTTAATATCGCAGGCTATCCCGTAAGCGTTGTGCCTCTTACAGCTCTCTTTATGGAAAGCGACAAGGCAGGTAATATCAATGACGTTGTAATGAATTTCAAGGAAGACGAAATGTTGATGTCGTGGGCAGAGGGCGACGAGATCAACTCTGTAACAATTGGTATGGACGGCGAATACCGTTGGGATAAAATTGTAATCGGACAGATTGAATACAACACTTGTTCAACAGCGTGTTGGAACACAGAAAACGAGCTTGAAATCCATATCCGTTGCATTGAAGCAGTTGCAGAAAGAATTCTTAAGTTCAAGTTCAACGGCGATAATGTTGTAATGCGTCCGTCATCAAATCCGCATATCGGAGTAATGGCAATTACGCTTCAGGAATCTGTAAAGGATATAATCAAGCAGAAATTCATTTCAACAGCAGTAAGCAAGGCTCTGCCTCACCTGGTACCCTTTGTTGATGCTGTTCAGAGGGGTAAAATTAAATAAAAAAGGGGATTGAAAATGTTTTACAAAGTATTATATTTTCTTTGTGTAGCAGCAGAAATTTTTGTTGTGCCTAAATTTCTCAGCTACTATTGGCCACAGAGATGTAAAAAGTCGTTCATCTGGAAAACAGTTGCGTCAACAATTTTTGTACTTATCGGTTTATTCGCAATGAAGGCTTCAGGCAACATTTCACCTTATGCAACCTATATTGTGTGGGGTCTTGTGTTGGGTATGGCAGGCGATCTTCTTCTGCATGCACTTACAACAGCAAAATGGCCTTTTGTGTCAGGCGTTATTGCTTTTCTTACAGGTCACATTTTCTATGTTATTGCTATTCAGAAGGCAATCAAAACAACCTATCCGGATTCATCTGTTTTTGAATGGTACGAAATTCTTGCAATTGTACTTATGGTAGTAATCACAATTGCATATCTTCTTATAAGAAATCTTATTAAGAGAGACAATATTCCTTTACTTATCGGACTTTCAGCTTACCTTATGTTCCTTACAACGATGGTTGTTAAAGCGTTCAGATTTGTAATAGGTGAGTTTGCATACGGAACAAACGATAATGTTGCACTTCTTATGATTACTGTTGCACTCGGTGCTGTGCTGTTCTTCATTTCAGACATAACTCTCGGACTTATGATTCTCAACAAAGAGAGATTTGAAACAAAGAAGATGCGTTATTTCAACATCGGAACATATTATGTGGCACAGATACTTCTCGGAAGCAGTATCTGGTTTGTACAGTCGTTTGAAATTTTTGGTAAATAAAAAACTCTTTTCGGGTATGCAGAATTGTCTGTGTACCCGATTGTTTTTACGAAGCAAAAAAAGTTGAAAAATATTTCAAAAAAATTGCAAAAAACACTTGACTTTTGCGGTCGCTGTGTGTATAATATCTCTTGTTCGTTGCGGAATTGTGTAAGGGTAGCACAGCAGACTCTGACTCTGTTTGTCTGGGTTCGAATCCTAGTTCCGCAGCCAAAAAAAGACATCGCTTTTGCGGTGTCTTTTTTTATCCAATCCGAAGGATTGGTATGTAATCGCCGTCAGGCGTATGTAATCAGTTCGCAAGGCGAACTGAATGTCATCAAAGCTTCAGCTTTGTATGTTTTCTTCTTCGGATTGATTACATACCTTTCTTCGAAAGGATTTCATCCACAACTTCGTTGTGATTGCATGCCGTCTGTGACGGATTACATACAAGGCTTCGCCTTGATTTTTTAAGGTTAAGTTGATATAATGTTTTCAGAGGTGATTATATGAAATCAGTAAATATTTTACCCGAAGGCTATAAGGAGTTTTATTCAGTTGATTTACAGAAGGACAAAAAAATGTCCCTTCTGGTTAATGGAATCGCTTTTGTTATCGGTCTGCTGATGTTTATACCAATGAACTTTTTTGTGCCAATATCAACACTTTTCTCTATGGAAAACGGTATGGCAGAGTATATGATAAGAATGTTGTCAATTGCAGTGCTGACGGTTATTTATATGGTTCTGCATGAATTGGTGCACGGAATTTCAATGAAGCTTTGCGGTACTAAAAAAGTCAAATATGGCTTTACGGGTATGTATGCCTTTGCAGGCAGTGATGATTATTACGGTAAAAAGCCATACATTTTCATTGCTTTGGCACCGGTAGTGTTGTGGGGAATTGTCCTCGCTGTGATAAATTTCTGTGTTCCCTATGAATGGATATGGGTGGTTTACTTTTTGCAGATAGTTAATATCTCAGGTGCAGCAGGTGACTTTTTTGTTACAGCTAAGTTTTCAGGATTTTCTGAAGATATTCTGGTGAAGGATCATGGAGTCGGAATGGTTGTTTATTCAAAAATTTATGAGTGAATATTTGGCTTGTTGCTATTTTAAGCCATAAACACAAAAATCCAAGTCGAAAGACTTAGATTTTTTCATTTGCTCTTCAGCAAAGATACAAAAGCCCTCGTTTTAAATAACGAGGGCTTTAAATAATTTACAGTTGATTATTTGAAAAGTCTGTCAAAGAACAGAACAATCTTTGTATAAATTGAAAGGAAGAATGCTTTGATTCTTTCGAAGAATGAGAGCTTAGGTGCAGGCTCTGTTGAGTCTGAACTGCTGAAATTCAAAGGCTCTGTTCCGAAGGTTACATCGTCAATGCAGATTTCTGCTGCACCGTTTGCACTGTCTCTGAAAACAAATTCAGCACGGAAAACAACACCTAACACGTTTGATTTGTGGGATTCAGCAGCAATGTTTGCTAAGGGATAAAGTCTGTCAAGGTCAAGTGTTATAGTGTGTGTGTTGCCGTCAGCAGGAATCATAGTACCTACAAGATTTGAATCTTTGATAGCAGGTGCTACCCAGATCTGATCGTTGATTGTAAGCATAAGTCCGTCAAAGTGAACAGGGTTTGCAGACTTAACCTTTACCTTGAAAGAAAGAGTCTTGTAACTGCTCCACTTGAGGTCAACGTCTTCGAAATAAGCTTCACCGCCGTTTGTATTATAAGTGAATCTCGGGAAAACAGTGAAGGGATTTGTGCCGTTTGAAGCAACATAAAGTGCGTTGCCTGTGTCAATTTCGCTCTTCTTATAGGTGATGGCTGCGTTGGATGCACCCCATGAGGGATGATAGCCGGTATCCATAAAAGTGTGGCAGTGCCAGAAGGTTTCATAATCACAGCTTGCCCACCACTCACTTTGCCAGAGCTGAGCTTTGTAATTAATATCTGTGATGAAGGGTGAAACAGCAAGGAGCTTTGCACCGTTTCTTGATGCATAAAGGTTTGCGTTTCCGTTTGACTGAGCGCATGCGTAAGCTGCACTTACAGGGTTCATAACAGAAGCACTGTAAACTCTGATGGTGTCAGCAGAAACAAGCTCAGCCTTTGCAGGTACATAAACACCGCTGCTGTCACAGATTGAAAATGCATGAAGAACATCACCGTCAACAATCAGTTTATCGCCTACATCACGAAGAGTAACATAAACGCTGCTGTTTTTGATTTCAACAGATTTAACTGTTGCAGTTGTGTATGTATCGTGAAGACCGTATACAAGTCCTTCTGCTGCATAAGCCATTTTTTCGCTTATACCTTTTTTGCAATACGGATGAATCGGGTGAGTATCAGCGGTATATGTAAGGGGTTCATCAAGAATGCTTGTAAGTGCTCGGCTTGACGGGTCAAGCTGCTGAATTGCAGCAAATTCAACATTTCTTTTCTGAAGTAAATCTACGTTGCCGAAGCCGTAGCCGTAAGAAGCGAGCTGAGTGAAAACTATGGGAAGAGGACCGTCATGGCTGAAATGCTTTGTGTAGCTTTCCTGAAGAGCATTGAAGGCTCTTGTATATCTTCCGTAAGTCCATGCAACATCACTTTCACCCTGATACCAGAGCATACCTGAAAGACGGAAATTGCTGAGAGGGTGAATAACCTTGTTATAGTTTGAGGTCATATCAATGCCCCAGTTTATTGCATCCTCATTCCAGTTCTTGAGAGGAATATATCGTCCGTCACTGTTGCAGTCGGCAAGAACCTGTGCGTTATTTTCAATTGCTTCTCTGGGAAGCCAGGTGAGAATTGATGTGCCGCCAAGGTTAGCATCAAGAATGCCGATGGGAACATTAAGATCAGAAAGCATTTTTTCTGCAAAGAAATAGCCTATTGCTGTCATTCCGAAAATTGAAGCGTCATTGCCCTTGTACCAATGAGCAGTTGCTTCGTAATCGGTAAGGGGTTGTGCAGGGCATTTTTCATTACTGCCCTTGTATGTGCCCGGGTGGGGTGCATACATCATACGGATTGCACTGCTGCCAACCTTGCCGTTAACTGCCATATCATAGCCTTCTGCAGTGCTGATAAGAATCCACTGCATATTTGACTGCCCGCCTGCAAGCCAGAGTTCACCGAAAACAACTCCTGTAAGCTCATCGAAAACCTCGCCGTTTACAGTAAGTGTAGCAGTATATTCTTCAAAGCTGCCTGCAGGAGCCTTGAAAGAAAGGCTGAAGGTGTTGTCTGCTGAAGCAACAGTATTTGCAACAGCAACTGTTTCGCCTGAAGAATTTGTAAGTGTACAGATGATTTCTGAGCCTGCTGCAGCGGTGCCAGCAAAAATGGCATCGTCATTCTGTTTGAAGAGCATATTGTCTCCATAGTAATTATAAAGGGTTGCCTGTGCTCCGGTTTCAGCAGAAGCCGAAATTCCAAAGCAGAAAAGAATTGCAGTGATTAAAATCATCGCAAAAGTTTTTTTCATATAAAAAACCTCCTTTAAAATGTTAAATCAATTATAGCAAAGCTGATTTAAAAAGTAAATAACCTATCAAGTTTTTATAACAATTGAGTTTAATACTTGAAGCTTTTTCTTGACACAAAAACAAGTAGCTTATATAATGGAAAAGAAAACTGATTAATAGGAGAAACATCAATGAAAACAATTTTATTTCAAGGTGATTCAATAACCGATTGCGGAAGATACCGTAAAGAAACAGATAAAAAGAAAAGCTCCGTTGCGCTTTTCAGAGACGGAAAGCTTTTTAAAAAAATTACCTCTCTTGGTGATGGCTATCCGGCTCTTGTAAGTGCAGAGCTTGAAAACAGCCATCCGGGTGAGTTCCGTTTTGTAAACCGGGGTGTCGGCGGTGACAGAATTACTGATGTATATTCCCGTATAGTAAAGGATATCATTAAGCTTAAGCCTGATTATATGAGCCTTCTTATCGGTGTTAATGACGTGTGGCGTAATTATGATTCAGACGGCACAGGTACAGGTGTAGCAAGATTTGAAAAAATTTATGATATACTTTTAGATGAGCTTAAGGAGGAATTTCCTGAGCTTAAGATTATAATTATGGGTGCATTTGTAATTCGTGGCACAGCAACCGATAACAGAAAAGACCAGCCTGACCGTTACAGCAGATTCAGAAGTGATGTTGCTGAAATGGCTGATATTGCAAAAAAGCTTGCCGAAAAGTACGGGCATAGCTTTATTGACCTTCAGGCTGCTTTTGATGAAGCAGTTAAAACTGTTTCTGCTGCTGAGCTTTCAGGTGATGGCGTTCATCCTACAATAAAGGGTCATAAGCTTATAACAGAAAAATGGTTGGAAGCCTTTAGGAAAGCAGAGGCATAAAATGAAAAAAATTATGTTTGTCTGCCACGGAAACATCTGCCGTTCACCGATGGCTGAGTTTATTTTCAAAAAAATGCTTGCTGAAAAAGGCTTAAGTGAAGGCTTTGTTGTGGCTTCTTCTGCAACAAGCACCGAGGAAATATGGGGAGATGTGGGGAATCCCGTTTATCCTCCTGCCAAAAAAGAGCTTCTTAAGCACGGTATAAGCTGTGAGGGTAAAAGAGCCGTTCAGCTTAAAAAGAGTGACTATAATAAGTATGACCTTTTTGTTGCTATGGACAGTATGAATGTGCGTAATATTATGCGCATCTTCGGCTCAGACAAAGATAGTAAGGTCAGTAAGCTCCTTGACCATACTGACGAAAAGGGTGACGTTGCCGACCCTTGGTACACAGGCAGATTCGAAGTGACCTATAGCGATATTGAAAGAGGCTGCAAAGCTCTTCTTAAGGAGCTGACTGAAAATGATTGAACTTGCAAAGAAGCTGAATCTTTCTGAAAAGCTTATAAATGAGATTGAGATGCTTGACAAAGAGAAAATCTCAGCGGTGGCAGAAAAATGTCTTGAAAAGGGCTTTTCTGCTCTTAAAAAGAAGAATTACATAGAAAGGCTTGCAGTGATTCTTTTTTGTGCCCTTAAGGTTAAGGAAAAGTATAATAAGGCTGGTATTCCCGACGGAATTTACTACGATACAATGTCAGATATTAAAATCTGGTGTGATAATAACAATGGCAGAGGACTCAAAAATTACGGTTGGCTCAGTAATCACGTGAGCTTTGAGCTTTTCCGTCTCGGCAGACTTCAGTTTCAGATTTACGAATGTAAAAACAAAGCTCTGCTTTATAACAGGCTTCCCTTTGACTACGGTGAAAAGCTGATTTATGTACATATCCCTCAGGGCGAAAAGCTGAGCTATGACGAGTGCGTTAAGTCGTTTCAGACGGCTGAGAAGTTTTTCTCTGAATACTTTCCCGATTATAACTACAGATACTATTTCTGTGAAAGCTGGCTTTTATATGAGGGCAACAGAGATTTTATGAAAGCGGACAGTAATATCCTTAAATTTTCTTCAATGTTCAATCACGCATACAGTGTAAAAATTGATGAGCAGGCAATAGAGAGAATTTTCGGTAAACGACAGCTTTTAAAAAAGAACTATCCTGAAAATACAAGTCTTCAGAAAAGTGCCAAGGCATATATGCAAAAGGGCGGAAGGCTTGGCGTGGGTATAGCTTATATTGAAAAAGGCCGTTTCTGATTTTATGAAACGGCTTTATAATTTTTAATAAAAAAATGATGTCAGATGTGTTATTATGGTTTTACAAAGGAGGCTTTAATATGAAAGCAATTATTTCAGGACTTATGTCAATTATTATGATGCTGGCGTCTTTCCTCGGTATTTATGCGCCAAAGGCAGACCTTGAAAAGGACAAGTGGAACACAAATTATACCTATGTGTTTGTTCACGGACTTATGGGCTGGGGCGAATATGACGCCATCTACAAGCTGATGCCCTATTGGGGAATGTTTGGCGGCGACCTTATGAAGTATCTCAGAAAGCAGGGCTATGATGTACACGGTGCATCAGTTGCTGCAACAAAAAGTGCATGGGACAGAGCTTGTGAGCTCTACGGTCAGCTTACAGGTACTGTTGTTGACTACGGTAAGGCACACAGTGAAAAGTGCGGTCATGACCGTTTCGGCACAGACTATACAGGTAATGCCATTATTGAAAAATGGAATGCAGAGGACAAAATCAATCTTCTCGGACATTCCTTCGGCGGTGCAACAATAAGAACACTTGGTTACCTTATGGCAAAGGGTGATGCTGATGAAATTGCAGCAACCTCTGCAGACGAAATTTCACCTCTTTTCACCGGCGGTAAGGAAGACTGGATTTACAGTATGACTGCTCTTGCAGCACCTCATAACGGCACATCTTCATACAATACAGGCGAGGTTGAGCTTGACGAAAATGGCGAAGAAAAAATGGCAGATTATGATACTGCTGCTTATGATATGTATATAGACCACGCTCTTGAGCTTAATAAAAAGCTTTCTATCAGCGACAAGACTTATTATTTCTCAATTCCCTGCAGTATGACAAGCAAAAATGAAGAGGGAGTATGGGTTCCTGATGAAAGCAGAATGGAAAGTCTTTTTGTTGAATCATCAAAGGAAATCGGTGCTTATACCGGCTACACTAAGGACGGTTTTTATATTGACGAAAGCTGGCAGGAAAACGACGGCCTTGTAAACACCAATTCTGCAAAGGCTCCTATGTTTAACGCATCAAAGGATTTTGACGCACACAATATCACCAAGGGTGTATGGAATATTATGCCTGTTTACCATGGCGACCATATGTCACTTCAGGGCGGTATGACAAAGAATAACGATGTAAGACTTCTCTATGCAGAACATCTTGAGATGATAAATATGCTGTAAAAACTGAAAGTGCAGTCGGATTTGGCTGCACTTTTTTATGGATTGAATTTGCTGTATTGGTGTGGTATAATCAGATATATAAGAAAATATATAACGGAGGATTATTATGAAAAAGTCAATAGCTTTAATCGTTGCAATTATAATGCTCCTTACTGCTTTCCTTTGCGGTTGTACTAAGAATACAAAAGAAGATATACAAGACACCACAACAACTGAATTTAAGGAAATAACAAAGACAGAAACACAGGGTGAA
>JAFOXT010000417.1 GCA_017425745.1 Clostridia bacterium
GAAGCTCGTTCCCGAAGGCGTTGAAGGCCGTGTACCTTACAAGGGAACTCTCAGCGAAACCGTATATCAGATGATGGGTGGTCTTCGTGCAGGTATGGGTTACTGCGGTTGTGCAACAATCGACGAGCTTAAGGAAAAGACACAGTTTGTAAGAATCACAAACGCAGGTCTTATCGAAAGCCATCCTCACGATATTTCAATTACAAAAGAAGCTCCCAACTATTCAATGGGCAACAACTGATAAAATCAAAGCCATCTTTCGGGGTGGCTTTTTGTTTTTCCGTTTATCAGCAGGTTGATTTTTCCCGCCTTTATGTTTTACGATACTTTTATGTTGTGCTCACCTGTGCGGTGGGCACTTACTTTTGTCAGGTGTGACAAAAGTAAGCAAAAGCACGCTTTCAGATAAAGGAGTCCGTAGAATAAAAATTATCGCCGTACCCTTGCTAATATCTTTTACTTGGTAGCCATTTCTGCTACGACAGATGAAATCTTAAGGTTTTATGTAGCGATAATTTTTATCATTACTGCGTGGTATTTTTATAACTGCTTGTCAGCGGACAACTCAGTTTTTATTTATGCTTCTCAAAATGGGTCGCTACATATCGGACTTCATTAAGAGAAATCGTATCGGTACTCGTCATAAGACCAGTTTACAGTGTGCAGTCCACACAGTCCGCTACAAGGTGGCTTAAAAGGAAAGAATACCTTTTTATGTTGCTTTACCGAAAAATATTTGTGTATTTAAACTTGTACTATGTACGGTAGAACTCTAGTAAAAACTAACAGAGCGATAAAGACCTACGAACTCGTTCGTATGGTCAAGCGATTGAACTGCAGTAAGGTTGTTTTAATCTGAGCTTTACGCGGTCGACTATCTGATAGAATATCTGTAGTAATGCAAAAATTATCGTAAGATAAAACCTTGTTTCATTATCTGCGGTGAGCAGAAAGGAATACCGAGTAAAAGAGATAAACAAGCTGTGGCGATAATTTTTGCCCTACGGCTGATTACATCACCCCAAGCGTGTTTTTGCTTACTTTTGTCACGCTTGACAAAAGTAAGTGCCCACCGCACAGGTGAGCACCGCATAAAAGCATCGTAGAACATAAAGGTGGGAAAAATCAACTTGCCAATAAAAACAAAGTGCCCACCTTAAAGGTGAGCACCGTAAATCAGAATTCAATTTTCTTTTCGATATATGTTGCAAGGTCGCTGATTGCAACTCTTTCCTGCTGCATTGTATCTCTGTCACGAACTGTTACACAGTTGTCTTCAAGGCTTTCGAAGTCAAATGTAATGCAAAGAGGAGTACCGATTTCGTCCTGACGGCGGTATCTCTTACCGATTGAACCTGCATCGTCAAATTCAACCATAAACTTCTTCTGAAGGTCGTGGTAAACCTTTTCAGCTTCGCCTGAAAGCTTCTTTGAAAGAGGAAGAATTGCAGCCTTGTAAGGAGCAAGTGCAGGATGGAAATGAAGAACAACTCTTGAATCGTTCTTTTCTGCGTCAACAACTTCTTCGTCATAAGCTTCTGTCATTACAGCAAGGAAAAGTCTTTCAACGCCAAGTGAGGGCTCGATTACATAAGGAATGTATCTTTCGTTTGTTGTGGGATCAAAGTAGTCAAGAGCCTTACCTGATGTGTTGATGTGCTGTGTAAGGTCGTAGTCTGTTCTGTCAGCAACGCCCCAGAGCTCGCCCCAACCGAAGGGGAAGAGATATTCAAAGTCTGTTGTAGCCTTTGAATAGAAGCAAAGCTCATCCTTATCGTGGTCACGAAGACGGATATTTTCTTCCTTCATACCAAGTGAGTAGAGCCAGTCACGGCAGTAGCTTCTCCAGTAGTCGAACCATTCAAGGTCTGTGCCGGGCTTGCAGAAGAATTCAAGCTCCATCTGTTCGAATTCACGAACACGGAAAATGAAGTTACCCGGTGTGATTTCGTTACGGAATGACTTACCGATCTGAGCAACACCGAAGGGAACCTTACGTCTTGTTGTTCTCTGGATATTTGCAAAGTTTACGAAAATACCCTGAGCTGTTTCGGGACGGAGATAAAGCTCGTTCTTGCTGTCCTCAGTTACACCCTGGAATGTCTTGAACATAAGGTTGAACTGACGGATATCTGTAAAGTTATGAGCACCGCAATCGGGGCAGCAGATGTTCTTTTCGTTGATGTAGTTAAGCATTTCCTCGTTTGACCAGCCTGCAACGTTTGTGCCGTCGAAAGCTTCAATAAGGTTGTCAGCTCTGTGTCTTGTCTTACATTCCTTACAGTCCATAAGAGGGTCTGAGAAGCCGCCAAGGTGACCTGAAGCAACCCATGTCTGAGGATTCATAAGAATAGCTGAATCAAGACCAACGTTGTAGGGATTTTCCTGAACGAACTTCTTGAGCCAAGCCTTCTTGATGTTGTTCTTGAGCTCTACGCCGAGAGGGCCGTAGTCCCATGTGTTTGCAAGACCGCCGTAGATTTCACTGCCTGCATATACAAAGCCTCTGCCCTTACAAAGAGCAACAAGCTTCTCCATTGATTTTTCTTTATTAGTGAGCATTTTAAATTAACTCCTTTCACTTCCGGAATAGTTCCGTAAAAAAATTGTATACTAAGTTATGATAATACAGAAGAGGACTTTTGTCAAGTAAAGAATAGTAAAAAAATCCCTTTCCTCGGTTAAAAGGAAAGGGATAACATCTTTTTATGCAATTAAAAGCACAACTGTAAGAGCAATTGCAAGAATAAAGGTAATGCAATATCTTTCAAGATAAGCACCAACATAAAGAATAGCAGCGCCGGGAGCGTAGATAATCTTCTGAAGAATGTTGCCGTGCTTGTAAATCTTGTTCATCATATTCATTGCGTCCTCAATCATGGGATAGCAGTTAACGAAAAGAGAAATTGCAAACCAATATGAAACAGCGCTTGCTATTTTGAGATAAAGGTCACCGATACCGAGATAAATGGTAACGAATGAAGGAATCAGACAAAGAGCCGATGCAAGAAAGCTGCACATAAAAGCAGGAACAAAACAGAAAGCAAAAGCACCTGTTGCCTTAGGCATAAATTCGTGTTCAATGTGACCGCAGGTTTCGTCTTTTCTTAAGTATCTGTTGTCTTCAACAGGCACCTTACAGATTCGGCATACCACCTGCTGCCAGAAGCCGCGGATAAGACAGCCGGGGAAGGTGAGATATTTAATTAAAATATAAAGTCCGGTCATCAGATGTCACCTCCGTCGTCTGCAAGAATTTCTTCAATTGTAAGCTTGCCTTTTTTGTACTGTGTTACAAGGTCGCTGATTTCGTAGCCTGAACCCTCAAGAACTGACTTCATATCGTTGTAAGCACTGTCTTCACCGGCATAAAGACCGCAAAGAGCATAAAGGTTGCAGGTCTGTACGGTGTATGAAGTGCTGATAACCTCTTCCATTGCTTCAAATGCAAGCTTTGCCTCGCCCTTGAGAAGGTAAGCAATAGCTTCATACTGCTTGTATGAAAGGTCACCTTCAGCAGCGTGAGCTTCAGCTTCCTTACAGATTTCAAGAATCTTATCCGGGTCGGGAGTGTCGAGGAAACGGTAATAGCTTGCCTTTGCAATATAAGCGGATGTGTCTTCGCTGTTAATTGCAATAAGTCTTTCAAAGGCATCGTTCATAAGCTCTTCGTCACCGGCTCTTGCAGCCAAGCTGCAAAGATTTCCGAGGTAAACCCATTCGTAGCCCTCGCCGATTTCATCAAGCTTTTTAAGCTGAGCAAGCTGCTCATCATAGCTTTTTTCGTTGATGCTCATAACAACATACTCATAGAAATAAATGAATACATCGTGATACTTTTCAATTGTTGCTTCGGGATTATCGGCCTTGGGATCAGCAGTTTTAAGAGCATCAAGCTTTGCCATAATCTCATCGTAATCGTATTTGTCGCCCTGAGCAACGGGTTCAATTATTTCTGAAATTTTGAAGTAGGTTTCCTGGAAAGCAGTTGTGTCATCAATAATTTTCTTATACTTTTTATTCCAGGGAAGCTTAAGTGCATCCTCAGTGTAGAATGTATCAATAAGGTTAACAGCGTCTGAGTTATAGCCCGCCTTCAAAAAGCCGTCAATCATTTTATTAACAACCTTTTTAGAAACGATGCTCGGGTCGTTTGATGAAATGTAAGAATAACCGCTCTGAAGAGCGCTCATAAGCTTTCCGCTTTCAAAGTTCATTACAACATCTGCAGCAGCAATTGAGCTGTCAAGAGCAGGCATTGCAAAGTAACCCGTAAGAATTACAAGAGCGATACCTATAATAAGTGCAAGAACACCGCTGAATCTTAAGGGATATCTTTTCATTGTTTCACGGCAGGAATCACAGTAGGGATAACCCTCACCAAAGTCCTGTGAGCAGGGGTTTTCACCGCAGCATTCACACTTGGGAAGATTTTCTTCCTCCTCTGCAGCTGCCTCATCGTCAAGCTCCTGAATAAGCATTTCGGTGGAGTTGCCGTCTCTTGCTGCGTCAAGCTCCTTCTGGAACATATCGCGGATTTCCTCAAGCTCAGCTTCAAGCTCGTTTTTCTCTTCTGCAATTTCTTCGACTGTGTCTTCAGCCATTTCTTCTGCAGCTTCTTCAATTGTTTCTTCTACATCCTCTGCGGGCTCGGTTGCTTCAGTAACAGTCGCTTCTTCAGCGGCAACCTCTTCCTCTTCAAGGATTTCATCTTTTTTGAATTCGTCCAAAGCGAAACCTCCTTTAGGTTAATAGATATATTTTAACACCTATTTACTTAAAATGCAACAGTTTAATACATAATGAATGTATCACATTCACTTAAATTTTGCTTTAAACAAAAAGAAATCTCACTGAAAGGAATCAGTGAGATTTAATCATCAGGGAATAACAAAGCCAACCTTTTTCATAACCTTTGTAAGAGTTCTGTCTGCAATTCTGTTTGCAGTTTCAGCGCCCTTAGCCTGAAGGTTTTTAAGCTCTGCAGTGTCCTTCATATAGTAGTCGAATTTTTCGCGTACGGGACGGAGCTCTTCAATTACTGCTTCAGCAACGGCAACCTTGAAATCACCGTAGCCCTTGCCTTGAAATTCTGCTTCAATCTGCTCGTTTGTAAGACCTGTGCAGCAGGAATAGATGCTCATAAGGTTGTTTACGCCCTCTTTGCCTTCGCCGTAGTAAACACCGCCCTCGCTGTCGGTAACAGCGCTTTTGATTTTCTTCATAATCTGTTCGGGTGTATCGAAAACAGAGATGTAGCTCTTGGGGTTGGGGTCAGACTTACTCATTTTCTTTGTGGGGTCCTGAAGGCTCATTACTCTTGCACCGCTTTTGCCGATATAGGGATCGGGAATAGTGAAGGTCTTGCCGTAAATTCCGTTGAAGCGGTTTGCAATATCTCTTGCAATTTCAAGGTGCTGCTTCTGGTCGGCACCAACGGGAACAAGGTCAGCCTGATAAAGAAGAATATCAGCAGCCATAAGCACGGGATATGAGAAAAGACCAACATTGATGTTATCTGCGTGTGAGAGTGATTTATCCTTGAACTGAGTCATTCTTGACATTTCGCCGAACTGTGTATAGCAGTTGAGAATCCACGCAAGCTGTGAGTGTGCGGGCACCTGACTCTGAAGGAAAATAATGCTTTTTTCGGGGTCAAGACCGATTGCAAGAAGAAGAGCAAAAACCTCGTTGCTCTGCTGACGGAGCTTCTTGGGGTCCTGTCTTACGGTAATTGCGTGAAGGTCTGCAACGGCAAAAGCACCGTCGAAATCGCTTGAAAGCTTTGTCCAGTTTTTAAGTGCACCTAAATAGTTGCCGAGGGTAGGAATACCTGAGGGCTGAATACAAGAGAGAATTTTCTTTTTTCTTTCGGGCTGAGCATTCTCAGTAGTAATAATTTTTTCTTCCATTTGAGTCATCCTTTCAATAAAAAAACCTGTTCCCGAAAAAGGAACAGGTAAATCTGTTTTAGCCACCTTTTTTCACGCACAATCATACGCTCTCATCATAACGGTTAGAGTTTCCGTCGACGCCTACTTGATTCGGGCCGCCCTCACAAGTCCATTGGGCATTACTTTCACTGCCGCTTTCCACCAATCACGGCTCTCTTTGAGCTTCCGTAAAGCTTACTACTCTTGTTCATCGGTTTCATATATCGTTATGATTATAAACCAAGGCAGATGTTTTGTCAACTCTTTACAGATACTTTTTAAGGGAGTCGCTGAGGTTTTCTTCTTCGTTGATAAGGCGTTTTGCAAGGCGCTTCGATTTATCGTCTGCATCGGTATAATCGTTGAGATAACCCGTAAGCTGCTTGATACCCATATTACAACCGTCAATTATAAGTGAGGCAATTGTTTTATCGTCCTCGTGCATCATCATTTTCATATTGATTTTTGCCCAGCTCATCATTTTAGCCATAGGTGAGGGGTCTTTTCCGTCGCCTTCAATTTCATCAAGATATTCCTTGATGTCCTTGATTATCTGCTCGTGAGTTTTTGTGCTTTCTGTAAGAAGTGTGAGAAGGTCTTTTGATTTAACATTATCGAGCACTTCCTTGATTGAGCTTACGGCTGTTTTTGTTCCTGCGTCACATTCCTTCAGAAGTTTAATTGTATCATCGTTCATAAAATCTGCTCCTTTTGTTGGTATACAGTATTATGTTTGACACAGTTGCTTTTATTTATACCCGGGCGGACTGATTTGTTGCTGATTTTGGACGGACAGCAGCTTAATATTTATATGCGGGAAGTGGTATTTTTCCCGCCTTTATGTTTTACTTGGCTTTCATAGTGTGCTCCGCTCGTGCCGCGGAGGCACTTACTTTTGTCGTTTGTGACAAAAGTAAGCAAAAGCACGCTTTTGGGATAAAGAAGTCCGTAGAATAAAAATTATCGCTGAACCTTTTTCGTCTCTTTTTCGGGATATTTATTCCTGCTCACCGTAGCTGAAGAAAATAAGCTTAATTTTGCGATAATTTTTATTATTACTGCGTGGTATTTCTATAACTGCTCATCAGCGTACAACTCAGTTTTTATTTACGTTTATTTTTAGGGTCGCTAGAGATTCAATTTCCGTAACTCAACCCATCTCGCACTCATTAGGTCACCAATTTACAGTCAGCAGCCCACATAGTCCGCTACGGGTAAAATCAAAAGCAAAGAATTCCTATTTATGTTGTTTAGTAAAAGATGGGTGGAGCCTTACTGAAAAATACTTTTATCTTTAAACTTGTACTGTGTAGGGTAGAATTTTGGGGAAAGCTGACAGAGCGATAAAGACCTACGAACTTGTTCGTATGGTCAAGCGATTGAACTGCAGTAAGGTCATTTTAATCTGAGCTTTACGCGGTC
>JAFOXT010000418.1 GCA_017425745.1 Clostridia bacterium
AAATCCTTTCTTGCAGAAGAAACACTCTCCGCAGAAAGTCTCCACATTAACCGTAACTCTGTCACCTACTTTGACATTCTTAACGTCAGCACCGACAGTTTCAACAACACCGACCATCTCGTGACCGACGGTTATACCGGGAACAGCTCGTGGCACAGAGCCGTGCTTGATATGTAAATCGCTGCTGCAGATACTGCTCATAGTTACTCTAACGATGGCGTCACGGGGGTCGAGGAGTTCGGGTTTGGATTTGGTGGTGAGGGCGAATTTTCCGTGTTCTTTGTATGTATAAGCTATCATATTAAACCTCATTGGAAGAATTAGTTTTTATTCAATACACAACAGCAACGCTTTCAAAAAGTCTGCATCATTCTGTGCAGTTCTCTTTTTCGGTCCTTTTGTTCTGTTACCTGCCATTCTCTTCTTTTTGCCTATAAAACGGGTGAAAAGGAGATTTTCTATATTACTGTCGGTGTAGATAAGTCCGTTCTGATTAAGTGCCTTACCACCCTTACCAAGCACTAAGGCTGCAAGCCCATAGTCCTGCGTGACAATTACATCGCCCTTTTCGGTAAGGTTTGCAATACGGCAGTCGGCAGAATCAGCACCTTTATCAACAACAATAGTTTTTGCTCCATCTTTTTCAATGGAGTGGGTGTTATCACAAACGATAATACACTCTAGTCCTCGCTCTTTGGCAGTGCCTACTGTAATATCTACAACAGGGCAGGCGTCGGCATCGATTATTATTTTCATATGGTCACCTTAGATTTGTTAAGTGTTAAGCTCATTATAGCACAAGAATAAATGTTTGACAATATATGCGAATACCCATCGCAAAAGCTTTCCAAGGTCACCGTTGGTTGATTCTACAGCAATGGAGAATACTTGTTCGTCGGGTGTAAGGGAGGCAATCGGAATATTTACTTTGAAAATTATGTCTATAAATGTTTCAACAATTGAATAAGCAACTCTTGTGATCCTGTAGCAAAAACAAGACCGAATGCAATAGCAAGCGATAACTATATTATATATGCAAGGTATTACAAAAAAGTCATCCGAAATTATCGGATGACTTTTATATAAAGTTATTTATCAGCTTTCCTTTTTACGCTTGATAAGTGACATAACACACATACCAAGGCCCATACCAACAACACCGCTGATAGCTATTGTACCGTAACCAAACATACTGCCGATTACTGTGGGAACTGAAGTTTCAGCTGTTTTCTTATTGTTTGAGTTACCGAAAGCAACAAAGATATTCTCTGTATTTTCGTTATCATTGAAGGAGTTAAGGTCGTAACAGTTAACTGCACCAAATCCTGCAACGGGTGTATACTTACCGAAGTTTTCAGCTGAATCAATGAAGTATCCTGTTGCGGTCATACACTTACCGGCCTCATAGCTCTTTGTATAGTAAATTGCGTTCCATTGCTTACCGTCGTAACCGTTTGTATCACCGGGCTTTTCAGTGCCGTCTGTACAAAGTGAGTTTACAACAGTGTAGTTAATGAATCTGTTACCGTTTGCAGTTGAAACTGTGTCAACCATATTTGAGGGAATCTTTGTGTAGCTGGGGTTGTACTTATCAACAATCCGAACTATTGAATAAACGCTGAATACGATCATTGCAACACCTGCAGCAAAACCGAGCGATGTTAAAACTACTGTGCTTGTCGGAACAGTATGCTTTGCATTCAAATCATTAATACTTTTTTCGAAACTTTCAATACGCTCCCATGACTTTTTTGTCGCATCAGAGTTAAAACCTTTACTAAGAATATCATAAGTCTTTTTTTCATGTTCTAAAATAAACTCGTACTCATTTAATGCATCCAAATCAACCTGAGACCAGTTTGTATTGGCAAAGGCTTTCTTAAGGAAGTGAGCTGAAACACCTACAAGTGCCACACCGCCTACACCGATGAGCGAGGAAATTGTGATATCACCTGCCATGTTACCTGTGAAGCAAGCAAACCAACTATTGCCTGATGCTGCTTCTTCTCTTAATGCATCGGATGTAACAGCAACTGCACCGTCAAGAAGATCCATATCTGTGCCGAGGTAAACTGATAAAGGCTCAAGATTTTCTTCAGTTTCAGCGAGTTTTGCTTCAAGCTCTTCATCATTCATTTCAACTGCATTATAAACAAGCACTGAATGAACCTGACCTGAAACTGCCATCGCTCTCTGACCCTCTGTCATAGCATCAAGGAAGGGATAAAGAAGAGTATAATCAACATCTGCTGTTTTTTCAAAATAATCTCTGTAGTTTGTGTCACCGCAAGGAATAGATGCTAAAACAAGATCAAAGCTACCGAGAAGAGTAACAATATAACCAGGCATCGCTAATGCGAGATCTTTTTCTTCCTGAGTCATATCGGGATCTGCGTTGATTTCATCAATCTCTGTCTGTGCATCATCAAACATTTTCTTGAGCTGCTGGATTTTGCCTGCAAGCTCTTTTGCATCATCAAAATACTTTGCTTTACCGTAAACGGCTTCATCCTTTGTTGCAGCTGTGATACGTTCAATAAGGTCACCACCGTCTGCAACACC
>JAFOXT010000419.1 GCA_017425745.1 Clostridia bacterium
CCTGGACAGAGCCTTTTAAATCACCGTCATTTGTTTGGTCGGTGCTGTATCTTGCAATTGTTTCTTCTGTAATCGCTTTCACTGTTATAAATTATGCTCTTAATTACCTGAGTGTAGGTCACACGCTGATTTTTTCAAACTTTACTGCGGTGATTTCTGTAATTGCCGGTATACTTATTTTAGGCGACAGCTTTACAGCTTTGCAGCTTGTGGGTGTTGCAATTATAATTGCAAGTGTATTCGGAGTTTCCGTTTATAAGTTGAAAAAAGAACAGTAATAAAAAAATCAGATCACCGGTATGCGTAAGCAATACCGGTGATTTTTGCATTAATTATCGTCGTCAAATAAACCTTCGAAATTAATATCTAAAGACTCAAGAGGCCGTCTTTCCTGAATGAAGCTTTTAACTGTGTTAAAAATTTCTGTTACAAAGGAAAGATCAATATCAATTCCAAGGAAATCCTTAACGAATGAAAGAATTTTTTCAACGTTTCCGTCAACGCCTGCTACGTCAACAATGTAATTGAAGAGAGTCATAAACACAACCTCTCTGTCGCCGTAAAGTGACATTCTGTATCCGCAGCTGTCACCGCTGACCTCCGTTTTTGCTTCACCCATTTCAGCAAATGAAAGCAGGTCGTAATCAGGAAGCTTAAGGCCAAGCATACTGCCCATAAGGTCACCGATAAACTGATTAAGCGGCTTAAGGTGAAGACCGGTGAGGGCGATATACTCGTCATTTTCTGCAAATTCACACATATTTTTGTAGCTCATTACAACGTCAGGGAGAATTTCACAAAGATAGCTTACGGGAGCTTCGGTAAGAGGCTTAATTATAGTAAGAACCTTTGTTGCAATGTCTTCCATTCGCTTTGCACCGTTAAGACCTGATGAGCCTACAAAGTCTTTGAGGCCGGGCATAGCGCCTGTATGAAGTGATTCAAGAATAGGCATCAGGGCATCGTCGTAGCTTGTGGGTGAAACCAGCACACAAAGAGCAAGAATATCACCGAAATGTTCACTGCCGGCACCGCAGGCTTTAATAAAGGCTGCTTTATCACCGTCACTGATACCGAAGGGGATTACATCAATATCTGCCCATTTCTTGCCGTCTTTTTTAGCTTGTTCAATATAAGTGTAAGCTTCAGGGAAATCTTTTTGGAGAGCTTTAAAGCTGATTTCAGAAAGCTCAGCACTGCAAAGCTCAGAGGTAAGCTTTGCTATAATGGTAGCAATTGTATCTGTGTAAATTACCTTTTCGATATCAAGATTTTTAATTTCGTCAGCGAGAAGCTTGTCGAGTCTGTCAATAAGCGAAGTGATGTTTTCCTTTGAAGAAAGTCTGTCACCGAAAAGCTGGCTGAAGTCTTTTTTGTTGCTGTTATACTCGTTGGTAAGAGCATCTATGTCTTTTGTGCTGTCCTTATCATTTGCAAGGATTAAAAGAAGCTGAGAGAAAATATCATTGAGTGACTGACTATGGATGAGGGATTTCAGCTCTTCGTTTTTTACGTTTTTGATCTGCGTCATAAGAATGTTTTCAACAGCAGAAAAGTTATCTTCATAAACAAAAAGTCCCGTTATGTAGTCAGCGAGATATTGAAAAATTGCTTCTCTGTCGCCGTTGATAACAACTCTGTCACCTTTATTGGCGCCACTTTTACCAACAGAAGCCAGGCCGAGAGAAGATAGGTAGTTGTAGTCCGGTTCAGGTGCAGTAAGACCCAAAGCATCGATAAGTCCCGAAACAATTGTCTTAATTTCGGGAAGAGCAAGCTTAACATCATTTTTTATGTTTTCGTTGGTGTTGATAAGCTCTGCAGCCTTGCCGTAATTTATAATAAAGTCGGGAACAATCTCGCAAAGGAAGGTGAGAGGAGCCTTCTTAATAGGCTTAATTATTCTCAAAACACGCTCAAGAAGGAATTCTACACGCTTACTGCCACTGAGTCCTGTCTGCATAACAAACCCGACAATAGAGGGCATTTCGCCTGTGTGGGTAGCTTCAAGAGCAGGAACAAGAGCCTTTGAGTATGAGGTAGGCTCATACATAATTACCTTTAAAAGCCCGTTGCCAAGATGTTCTGCACCGGCACCGCAAGCCTTAAGAAATTCATTTTTGTCGCCTTCTTCAATGCCGAAGGGAATTGTTGTAATATCGTCCCAGGTTAAGTTTGCATCCTGCTTTGACTTTATGAAATTATAAGCCTCGGGGAATTTCTTGCTGAGTGCTGTATAGCTTATGTCTGTAAGCTTGGTTTCAGTAAGAATTGCCGAATACTTTGTAACAAGGGAAGCAACCTCGTCAGTATAGAGATATTCTTCAATATCGATTTTATCGATGAAGGCTGAAAGCTGTTTATCAAGCTCATCAAGGTCAGCTTTAAGATTTTCTTTGGTAGTAATACCCGTATAAAGCCCTGCGGTATCGGGTATAGCAGTGTTATAGCTTTCTGCTTCAGCAGTACAATCAACAGTTTCACCTGAGGTGATGTGCAGAGCGTAGCTGCTTACAGTTGTAAAAAGTAGCACTGCTGAAAGTAAAATACAAATAAAAGCAATAATAGATTCTTTTTTTCGTCTTGTCATAACTGTCACGTCCTCTATAAGATTCTTTAAATATATTAGCGTAATATAAAAGTTTTGTTTGCTTTTCAGAAAACTGATGTTAATATTTATTTATATTCCATTATAATTGACTGTGAAGCATTTTTCAACATTTTTTAATATTTTTTCTTCGCCTTAAGTTGTTTATGACCTTTAAATGTGATATTATATCTGTATAACAAAAGAAACGGATGTGGAAATATGAACAGAAAAATTGACGGTACCTTTTTCGAATTCCGTCATCACAACACACCTGAAGGTAAATACTGGAATCCCGCTCTTGAAAAATTCAGCGGTGAAGACTGGCGACAGAAAATCCGTGAAATTGCTGAAATCCAGATGGAATACATAGTTGTAATGGCTACAGCGCTTTACGATAAATGTTACTTTAAGTCAAAGGTTTTTCCTTTTGCAGATATGCCCTGCAGTGACCCTATAGAAGAAATTCTTGACGAGGCAGACAAGTGTAATGTAAAAGTTTTCCTTGGAAACGGTTTCTACGGCGACTGGACAAAGGCCGGCTATAATATAAAGAGTAAGGAAGTAATTGAACGTTCATTCAGAGCAATGGAAGAGCTTACTGCACTTTACGGCCACCACAAAAGCTTTTACGGTTGGTATTTTCCTGACGAAACCTGCATTATCCTTAAATTTTCAAAGGATTTCGTAAAGTATGTAAATCTTTGCACGGCAGAATGTCATAAGCTTACGCCACAGAAGAAGACTCTGATTGCTACTTACGGTACCAACCTTGCTCTTGCAAACGGAGCTTATGTTAAAACCCTTTCAGAGCTTGATGTTGACTTTATAGCATATCAGGATGAAGTAGGCGTAAAGAAAACAAAAGTGCAAAGGACAGAGAAAATTTTTGAACGTCTTAAAAAGGCTCACGACAAAGCGGGCAGAGCTCAGCTCTGGGCAGATATTGAGCTTTTCGATTTCGAGGGTATGGTTTATAAAAGTGCTCTTGTTCCCGCAAAGTTTGAACGCATTGAGCAGCAGATTAAAAACGCTGCACCATACTGCGATAAGCTTCTCAGCTATCAGTATCTCGGTATAATGAATCCTGCTGATTCACTTTCATTTGCAGGTCATCCCGATTCTGCAAAGCTTTATGAGGATTATAAAAAGTATTTGAGTAAATAAAGGAGAAAATATTATGTCAAAGGAACTTCCACGCACCTATGTACCTTTCACTGAATGGAAAGAAAAATCAAAGCAGA
>JAFOXT010000055.1 GCA_017425745.1 Clostridia bacterium
ATTCAAGAAAGAAATCTCCTGCCAGGCCGAGTATGAGAGCAGTAAGTATCATCAAAGAATATGTTGTGATTCTGCCGATGCAGACTGCTGACAGAATACCTGTTGCAAGATAAAGCAAAGCAGAGAGCATTTTGAATCTGAAGCCATATTTGTCTGACAGTCCCGTTCTCTGAGAAACAACAGGCATTATAATTGTAATTACAGCAAAAATAAACGGTAATATTTTCATAGCCGTTAACCGAGATTATAATCAGTAAGATAAGTTTTTGTGTTGTTTACCATTTTTGTGAAAAGCTCTTTTGCTTCGCTGAGTGAGCAGGTAACAAGAGGATCGTTTGCAAAAACCTCAAAAATTCTGTCAAGATTTCTCTCGGCAATTGCGTCTGAAAGAATCTCCTGCTGAGTGCAGATGCGTGAAATAAGAGGATAGATTTCCTTGGGAATTTCTCCTGCAACAACGGGTGTAACCGTACCTGAAGTAAAGGAAGCGTTTGTTTCAACAACAGCGCCGAGAGGAAGATTAGGAATCTGACCTCGGTTGGGAAGGTTTACGTTTGTAACGAAATCACCGAGACCGAGAATAGCTCTCATCTGCTTGACTCCTTCTTCACCTGTCAGCTTAAGCTTGATTTCCTCTTCGCCGCTTAAAAGACGCTTGCTTTTTGCAAGACGTTCCTTAAGCTCGTCTTTTCTTGACCATACGGGAGTGAGGTGAAAGAGCATTTCTTCAACTCTGTCGTTGTTTTCAAGATACCATTTACCCTCGCAGAATTCCGCAAGATGTCTGTCGCCTGCGGCAGCAATGTAACCGAAACGGCGGAAAAGGTCAATTTTAACCTTGTGAGCGTTACCATGGAAGCTCTTGAGCCATTCAGGGTCAACATATTCCTTGCAGCCGTCCTTATATTTTTCACAGAACTCTTTGTAATAGGGGAAGAGGTTGATATTTCTGTATGTAGCCTTTGTAAGCCATGTGAAGTGGTTTACACCGATAGGATTTACCTTGATTTCCTTTCTCTTTACGTCTTCACCGAAAAGAACGCTCGCCATTTTAGCAAGAACGTCCTGAGTGCCGAAAACCTCGTGGCAGCAGCCGAAAGCCTTGATTTCAGGGAAAACTCTGTAAAGAGTCTTTACGCAGAGAGTCATAGGATTAGTGTAGTTGATAACCCATGCGTCGGGTGAATATTTTTTGATATTCTCTGCAATTTCTTCGAACATAGGAAGTGTTCTCATTGCACGTACAACACCGCCGGGGCCGGTTGTGTCGCCTACAGACTGATAAATGCCGTATTCCTCGGGTGCGTGAACATCACTTTCCATTTCGTCAAAGGTACCGGGAAGAATTGAGATAATTACAAAATCTGCTCCGGTAAGTGCCTCACCGATAGTTTTAACTGCCTTATATTCCCATTTTGATGTTGCTTCGGGAAGGTTGTTATATTTGTTACCGATAGTTTCGTTTGCCTTTGCAGCTTCAAAATCAATATCATAAAGCTCAACACGGCCGCTCATATCTCCTGCGGTTGCAAGGTCGCTCATAAGACCCCACGCCCAACCTCTTGAGCCTCCGCTAATGTAGGCAATTTTTACGTCTTCTGCTTTGTTGTCAATATATTTCATAAATACACCTCATTACTGATGATTGAAAATTCTTTCGGCAGTATATGTGCCGTCTTCTTTAATATTGAGCACTGTGCAGCCCTGAATCCATTCGTTTTCGGGAGCATCAAACTTGCTCTGCATATTGTATGCGCCGTAGCCTGAGGGCTGAATATATGAGAGAAGAATATCCTCACACATAACGCCAAAGTCATTTACGTGGTCGTGGCCGAAGTAGACAGCCTGAGCGCTTCCTTTTTCTTTCATAGCATCGAAAAGACCTGAGTCAAAGCCTGATTCACATACGCCTTCTCTTTTTTCGCCGTAAAGGAAATCTTCTTCTGTGTATTCTCTTTCAGCCTGATAAATAGGAATGTGCACAACGGTTACTGACTTGAACTTGCCGTATTTAGCGGTGAGAGCATCGTGCTTTTCCTTGTACCATTCAACCTGAGAAGTTTTAACGCCGTCGTAAACCTCATCTTCATCTGTCACACCGTATTCAAGCTTTGATTCATCAGTCATATAGTCGCCTGAATCCATCAGGAAAAATACCTCTCTGAGTGTGCCGTCAGAATTAAGAATATTAATTGTGCAGTTGC
>JAFOXT010000420.1 GCA_017425745.1 Clostridia bacterium
TTTGAAATAAGCACATCGTCACAGCCCGCAGGATGAAGTGTCCAGAAGGGAGCATCCTTTATTGTAACATCCTTAACTGTGATATGGTTACTGTTTTCGATGTAAATTGTTGTTGGTCTGGGATAGAAATTACCTGTTACATAGTACTGGTCTTTTCTTTCAACAAAGGCGTAGCAGTTTGCATCAATTGTACCTTCACCGCTGATTACGGCTCCGTGAGCCTTGTAACCGTAAATGAATGCAAAGGAGGGCTTACCTGTTACAGGATTACCTACAAGAGCAGTTTTCGGGTCATTGATTGTGCTGCAGGGTCTTATGTATGAATCAATGTCTGCACTTGCCTTAAGCACTGCACCCTTCTGAATATAAAGCTCAACATTTTCTTTAAGTGCAATTGAATGGCTGTAGTATGTGCCTGCTGATTCAAGCACAACTGTACCGCCACCGTTTTTATGGCAGTCGTCAATCGCAGCTTGAATTGCGTCACCGTCGTCGTTTACACCGTCACATACGGCACCATAGTCTTTTACGTTATAATATTTCATATGCTTTTCTCCTTATTTTTTGAGACCATCAAACCAATTTATAATTGTGGAATAAAGGGATTCAAGAATTACAAAGAATCTTACAAAGAAGTTGCTTTCACCGTCAAGGATATTTGCCTTTCTTTCATCTCCGGTAAGTGATGTGAGCTTTCCTGTGGTGTTATTAAAATGCATAAACTGAGGATATTTTTCGTTGTCGTGAACTGTAGGCTGACTTTCCGCAGTAATAAGCCACTGAAGGAAATCAGTACAATCAGTATCATAATCAAGACCAACGTGTTTGTTGTATTTAAGGTACCATGTGTACTCGGGATAAACACCAGTTGAAGCATCAATAATAAGGTCGGTTGAAACGTGATTATGGCTCTTATCAGCGCAGACAGTACCGATAGGCTCATAATTTTTGTCACCTAAGGTTTTACCCCAGAGTGCCGTTGTTGCACCACCGGCCTCATGATAGGTTTCAATAAGGCAGTCGCTCTGCTCATAAGCTGTTGTTGTGCAGGGTGCGCCTACAAAGCCGTAAGATGAAAGAAGAATTATATCAGTACCGCTGAGCCTTGCGTTTTCCATAAGCTCGTGAGCTTTAACCTGAACGCCGTAGTGGTATGAGTCAATTTTTCTCTCGAATTCAGCATTGAGCTTTTCGCCGAACATAGCCTTCTTTGCGCTTTCATAGTAGTTGTCGGGTATAAATGACCAGAAGCCGGGACAGCTGCCAAGTGAGCCCACAAGAATTTCGTTATACACTCTGTCGCTCAGTTCAAAAAGTGATTCATCTATAAAGCTGTCAATTCCCTTTGAAAGAGCCGGGAACATTTCAGTTACGGTTTTGAGAAGTGCCATAAGAATCTGCATATCTACCTTGTCACGCTGGAATGTGAAAAGGTATTCTGTGAGAAGCTTTGTATCAAGAGTAAGGTTTTTATTGAAAAGCTCCCCTACCATATCCATACCGTGGTAAGCTGTCATAGCATAGACAATTCTGCTTACAGACGCGTTTCCGTACTTTGAAAGGTAAGCGTTGGTAATAACACCACCCATACTGCAGGGAATCAGGGTTACTGTGCTGCTGCCTTCAACTTGTTTAACATTTTCTATAAAAGCATTGAGCTTTTCTGCTGTAGCCATAGGATCAAGTCGCCAGTCGTAGTTGAAAAA
>JAFOXT010000421.1 GCA_017425745.1 Clostridia bacterium
TATCCGCTGAAAGCTCTACAATCATATTGTCGTAGTCATCAACAACGAGAATAAGGTCTGCACCTTTTTCAAACTCTTCAATTCTTTCTTTTAAGCCGTGACCCAAATAAAATTCATTCACGTAGTAGTCTTCTGAGTCTGAGCAATAAATATGCATACCTCTGTTCATAGCATATCTTCCTCTCACGATTTTGCAGTATTCGAATGTTGTGCTCACAGTTTTGCAACAGTCTTTTTCAATTGGAACAGTCATAAGAAAGTTAATCAGAAGCAATAAACAAGCCATAATACTGCATATGAAAGAAACCATTGTTCTCTTGGAAACTAATTTTATTTTAGGCATCTTTTTTCTGTTCATTTTATCACCATCAGTTTGTGGTAGTTTTTTTTTGCATAATAACATATAAACCAATAAAAATCAATCACATAAAGCGATCTGTTGCGATAGTCAAAAAAACTGATAAAGATGATATAGCAAACCAACTTCCACAAGCAAATGAATAAAAATCAAGGCGAAGCCTTGCATGTAATCCGTCGAAGACGGTATGTAATCATCACACAGCGATGTATGTAACCCTTTCACGGAAAGGTATGTAATCTATCCGAAGATTTCAGTCACCTGGTGATGACATACAGCAAAAGCTGATTACATACGCCTATGGCGATTACATATCAATCCTTCGGATTGAATAAAAAAGAGAAGCTTCAATGAAGCTTCTCTTTTTTTGGCGCGCTGTAAGGGACACGGCCGCTTCGCGTCCTGCCTCCTTGTGGCATAGCCACTGCGGACTTCGCAACTAAAAACGCTTCCCCGAAGCGTTTTCTTAACGTTGCTCACCCTCTCAGGGTTCGAGTCCCTTTCAAGTTTTATATATAAAAACAAAAAGAACCAACACTAAAAATGTCGGTTCTTTTTTGGCGCGCTGTAAGGGACTCGAACCCCTGACCTACTGGTTCGTAGCCAGTCACTCTATCCAGCTGAGCTAACAGCGCATTTTTTATTGCCAAAGTATATTATCATAAAACCCTCAACTTGTCAATACTTAATTGCAAAATTTCCTCTCTTATTATTAAAAAATATTATTGTATACTATTTACCTTTGCAGTAATTTTGTGATATAATTAGCCGATAATGACTTTAAAGGAAGTGACGAATATGATAAGCACCAACAACGTAACTCTTCAGTACGGCGGAAGAGAGCTTTTTAAAAGCGTTTCAATCAACTTTACAAAGGGCAACTGCTACGGCCTTATCGGTGCAAACGGCGCAGGTAAATCAACTTTTCTTAAAATACTTTCAGGTGAAATTGAGCCTAATAAGGGCTATGTAACAATCACTCCCGGTGAAAGACTTTCTGTTTTAAAGCAGGACCACTTCGCTTATGACGAATACACTGTAATCCGTACAGTGCTTATGGGTAACCCCAAGCTTATTGAAATTATGGACGCCAAGGAGGAGCTTTACTCAAAGGAAGAGTTCACCGAGGAAGACGGTATCAGAATCAGTGAGCTTGAAGAGGAATTTGCCGAAATGGACGGCTGGAGCGCTGAAAGTGATGCAGAAATTCTTCTTAACGCGCTGGGTATTCACAACGAATTCCATTACAGCCTTATGAGTGAGCTTGACGGTGACCAGAAGGTTAAGGTGCTTCTTGCTCAGGCACTTTTCGGCAACCCCGACATTCTTCTTCTTGACGAGCCTACCAACCACCTTGATGTTGCGGCTATTAACTGGCTTGAAGAATTCCTTATGAACTTTGAAAATACAGTTATCGTTGTCAGCCACGACAGACATTTCCTCAACAAGGTTTGTACTCATATTGCTGACTGCGACTTCGGTAAAATTTCAATGTATGTAGGTAACTACGACTTCTGGTATGAATACACTCAGATGGCTCAGCGTCAGCTTCGTGAGCAGAACAAAAAGGCTGAAGCAAAGAAGAAGGAGCTTCAGGAATTTATTGCACGATTCAGCGCTAACGCTTCAAAATCAAAGCAGGCTACAAGCCGTAAAAAGCTGCTTGAAAGCCTTGTTATTGAAGATATGCCCGTTTCATCAAGACGTTTTCCCTTTGTTGAATTCAAGCCCGACAGAGAAATCGGCAACGATATGCTTATTGTTGAGGGCCTTTCAAAAACAATCGGTGACAGAAAGGTGCTTGATAATGTAAGCTTCACCATAAGACCCAACGAAAAGGTTGCTTTTGTTGGCACAGATGCCGTTGCAAAAACTACCTTCTTCAAAATTATCACAGGTGAGCTTGAGCCCGACGAGGGTACATTCAAGTGGGGCGTTACAACCTCACAGAGCTACTTCCCCAGCGACAACTCAGCGTTCTTTGACGGAGTTGACGACAGCCTTATTGACTGGATAAGAAGCTACTCAGATCTTCAGTTTGAAACAGACGTAAGAGGCTGGCTCGGCAGAATGATGTTCTCAGGTGAAGAAGCTACAAAATCTGCAAAGGTACTTTCAGGTGGTGAAAGAGTGCGCTGTATGCTTTGCAAAATGATGCTCAGCGGTGCAAATGTTCTCATTCTCGATGAGCCCACCAACCACCTTGACCTTGAGTCAATTACAGCACTCAACAATGCCCTCATCAGATTCAAGGGCGCTCTGCTCTTCACTTCACATGACCATCAGTTCGTGCAGTCAATTGCAGACAGAATTATTGAGTTCAGACCTGACGGTCTTTACGACAAGAAAGAAACCTATGATGAGTTCCTCGAAAACAACGAGCTTCTCATTACAAAATAAAAAAGGAGCAACCTATGATATATGTAATCGGTGACATTCACGGTGATAAGGAAAAATACGAAGCAATGATGGAAAAACTCGCACCCACAGATAACGATACCGTGTTTGTTCTCGGCGATGTAATCAATATCGGTGCAGAAGGTATAGCAATTCTGCAGGATATGATGTACAGGGCAAACGTGTATCCCGTACTTGGTGAGCACGAATTTATGGCAAAAAAGGTTTTACATCTTATCACTGAATTTTCATCA
>JAFOXT010000422.1 GCA_017425745.1 Clostridia bacterium
CAGTTGATAACTACCTTTCAAACGCAATCAAATATGCAACAGGGGAAAAGAAAGTTGCAGTAAAGCTTGAGAAAGACCGATTCTTCGTATACAATACATCTGAGGGCATAAGCAGAGATACCGCTGACTTAATGTGGGATATACTTTCAAGAGATAACAAAGCACGAACCAAAGACGGATCATCAACGGGTATGGGACTTCCTATTTGTGCAGAAATTTTCAAGGCTCACGGCTTTGAGTACGGATACAGGAATCTTCAGGGAAAAGTGGAATTTTATTTTGAATTCAAATAAGACTTGCCTTTTTGATTTTCAGGTGTTATAATTAAAAACAGAATAAAATTAAGGAGGGGATAATATGTCAAACATATGGCATGATATATCACCTAAGAGAATACATCCTGAAAATTTCATGTGCGTTGTAGAAATTTCAAAGGGCAGCAAGAAAAAGTATGAGCTTGATAAGGAAACAGGCTTTCTTATGCTTGACAGAATCCTTCATACATCAACTCACTATCCCGCAAACTACGGCTTCATTCCCCGTACCTACGGTGATGATGGTGACCCGTTAGACGTTCTTCTTATCTGCTCTGAGCCCATTGAACCGCTCACTCTCGTTAAGGCTTATCCTATCGGTGTGATTTCAATGATTGACAACGGCAGAAACGACGAAAAGATTATTGCAATTCCCTTTAATGATCCCAACTACAATATGTATACAGACATTGATCAGCTTCCTACACATATCTTTGCTGAAATGCGTCATTTCTTTACAGTTTACAAAAATCTTGAAAACAAGACTACAGCTGTAAATGAGGTTGGTGCAAGACAAGAAGCAATTAAGGTTATCGGCGAAGCAATTGATCATTACGTAGAATGCTTCTGTAAATAAAAAAGAGCGATGGATTCCTGACGGATCCATCGCTGAATTTTTTATGCTGTCTTTAAAATTTCAAATCCTTGAGCTTTCCTTCCTTTGCTGCCTGACGGATAATTGTTTTATAAATTCCGCGCTTCATCATAGAGTACATAAGTGAAGCAAGCTCATGAGGAGACTGTCGTACAGGCTTGTTGAGCCAGGTCCATACAATGTTGGCAAGTCCTGCAGCCATAAACTGGAAGAGATATACTGAAAGCTCATTCATATCATCTGTAACTACGGGAGAAATTGCTTTTACAAAGGATTCGCCCATAGTAACATTACCCTTGTCACTGAGAATTACAAGGCAGACCTCTCTTTCCTTTTCGGAAACCTCAAGCACCGCTGCTATTGATTCCTGAAGGTCTTCTCCGTTTGCTCTGGATTTTGTGTAAGCTTCAATAAGAGAGGCGAGAAGCTCGTGTACAATTTCATCATAAAGGTCATACTGAGTGTTATAGTGTCTGTAAAAGGTGCTTCTGTTGATATCGGCGCCTGTGCAGATTTCCTTTATGCTTATTGTATGTATTGATTTTGTTTTCATAAGCTCAATAAGACTTGACTTGAGGAGAGCTTTGGTCATTTTTACTCTGCGGCCTTCTGCGTTTTCTGCCATTTTTCTTCATCTCCTTTTGAGTTGTCCGTTATATTATATACTTTTTCTTGAATAAATGCAACACTATGTATTATAATCATCAAGATGACTTTAATTGTACATAAGTTTGAATATTTTAAAAATTATCTGTTCAAACATAAAAACTTGTGGTAGAATAAAAAAGAAAAGATATGAAAAATCAAAAGGTGGTTCAAAATGCTGAATATAAGCTCTGTTACAAAAAGGTTCGGAAAAATAACAGCTAATGATAATGTAAGCTTTAAAGTGAATAAGGGCGAGATTGCTGTTTTGCTCAGGCCGAACGGTGCAGGTAAGTCAACAATTATAAAGTGCATAACGGGGCTTCTTCGTTTCAGCGGTGAAATAACACTTGACGGACATAAAAACAAAAGCCTTGAAGCAAAGTCAATAATCGGCTATATACCTGAGATGCCTGCTGTTTATGATATGCTTACAGTAGGGGAGCACCTTGAATTTATTTTAAGGGCATATCAGATGGATGACACCGGCTACGGTGACGAGCTGCTTACACGCTTTGAGCTTATTGATAAGAAAAACAAGTTAGGCAAGGAGCTTTCAAAGGGTATGCAGCAAAAGCTTTCAATTTGCTGTGCTCTTGTGCATAAGCCTCAGGTTGTTATTTTTGATGAGCCTATGGTCGGTCTTGACCCTCACGCAATAAAGCAGCTTAAGGATGTTTTTCTTGAGCTTAAAAACAGCGGTGCGGCAGTGCTTATCAGTACCCATATGCTTGACAGCGTTGAGGATTTCTGGGATACTGCATATATTATGGCAAAGGGTAAGCTTGTTGCTGAAAAGAAAAGTACAGATAACGACGGTGAAAGCCTGGAGGAGATGTTTTTCAGAATTACGGAAAGCGGTGAAGCAAAATGAGAGCCCTTTCCTTTCTGATAACAAGAAAATTCAAAAACCGCTTTCTGGAAATAATAAAAAAGCCGTCAACACTTATTCCTCTTCTGATTTTTGTGTTGCTTATAGGCTTTACAATATTTTCTTCGGGTGCAGAGCATCACGGCGGACACAGAGATATAAAAGAGCTTTATTCGGTAGCTATGCTCCTTTATACTGTAGTGTTTATACTTGTAAGTAAAAACGGGTTTTCAAACGGTGCATCAATTTTTTCAATGGCTGATGTTAATCTGATTTTTGTGTCGCCATTAAAAAACACCAAGGTGCTTTTTTACGGACTTTTGAGTCAGCTTGGAAAATCACTGACCCTCGGCTTCTTTATTCTCTATCAGTCGGCACTTGTCAGTGATACCTACGGTGTAGGCTATGAAGCCCTGATTTATATATTCATCGGTTACGGTGTTACGGTTTTCCTTTCGCAGATGCTTGCTATGCTGATTTATTCTCTTACAAGCTCTGACGATAGAAAATGCCTTACTGCAAAGGTGATTTTTTATTCGCTTACAGGCGCTTTTGTGTTACTGCTGTTATACAAAGCTTACACCCTTGGCGGAATCAACATTGAAAATCTGGTTGCTGTTTCAAATACTGCGTTAATAAGAAGCTTTCCGGTCAGCGGAATAATGAGTGCCGCTGTTGAGGGTATGCTTACAGGTAATATACAGCTTATTCTTATTGCTGCTTTGTACTGTATAGTTTTTGTTGCCGGATTTTATGCAGTTGTATATTTCACTGCAAAGGATTTTTATGAGGATGTGCTTAAAAGTGCAGAGGTGACCTTCACTGCGATTACAGCAAGAAAAGAAGGTAAAGCTCAGGAAAATGCTCCGAGAAATGTCAAGGTTGGAAAAACCGGCTTTACAAAGGGCTTTGGAGCAACAGCCTTTTATGAAAAGCACAGAATTGAAAACAGACGCTCGCGCAGCTTTGTTTTAAGCGGAACATCAATTGTATTTGTGGTGCTCAGTGCGGTGTATTCCTTTGTACTCGGTGAGCCTCTTGCGATTTTTGCCAGTAATGTTTATATGCTTACAATCGGTGTGGGCACCGGCAGATGGGCAAAGGAATTGCTTCTGCCTTATATTTATCTTGTGCCTGAAAAAAGCTCAAAAAAGCTTCTTAATATTCTTCGTGAACAGATACCGGGTCTTGCTGTTGAAAGTATACTCTGCTTTGTCCCTGTTTATTTCATTTTGCAAATCAGCATAATTGAAGCACTGGCAATGATAGCTGCAAGAATTACATTCGGCTTTCTGTTTATAGGAGTAAATCTTGTGCTGCAACGCTTTTTCGGCTCAAACGATAAAAAAATTCTTGTGGTAACGGTATATTTCCTGCTTATACTTGCATTCTCACTGCCGTCAATTGTTGCAGGTGCAGTGCTCGGAACCTTCCTTCCCTTCAATATGGAGCTTTGCTATTTTGCAATGGCAGTTATTAATCTGCCGGTTTCGGCTTTGATTATCTTTCTGTGCAGAAATATTCTTGAATATGCAGACTACAATAATAAATAAAAAAGGAGAAAAATTATGAAAGGTATTATTCTTGCAGGCGGTTCGGGAACAAGACTTTATCCTCTTACAATGGTAATGTCAAAACAGCTTCTTCCCGTTTACGATAAGCCAATGATTTACTATCCTCTTTCAACTCTTATGCTGGCAGGTATAAAGGATATTCTTATTATCTCAACTCCCACAGACCTGCCCAACTTCAAAAGACTTTTAGGTGACGGACAGAATCTCGGCATCAATCTTTCTTATGCTGAACAGCCTTCACCTGACGGACTTGCACAGGCATTCATAATCGGTGAGGAGTTTATCGGTGACGATTGTTGCGCAATGGTACTCGGTGACAACATTTTCTACGGTAACGGCTTTACAAAAACTCTTCTTGAGGCAAAGGAAAATGCCGAAAAGGGAATAGCTACAGTGTTCGGTTATTATGTGGAAGACCCTGAGCGCTTCGGTGTTGTTGAATTCGACGAGAACCAGAACGTAATTTCAATTGAAGAAAAGCCGAAGAATCCAAAATCAAATTACTGCGTAACCGGTCTTTACTTCTATGATAACAGAGTAGCCTCCTTTGCAAAGAGTATTGAAAAAAGTGCAAGGGGAGAGTATGAAATTACCGACCTTAATGTGCGTTACCTTAAAGAAAATGCTCTTTCCGTAAAGCTTCTCGGCAGAGGCTTTGCGTGGCTTGACACAGGCACAATGGAAAGTCTCAGCGATGCGTCTGATTTTGTGCGTATGGTTGAAAGCAGACAGTCTATTATGATTTCTGCTCCCGAGGAAATTGCTTATATCAAAGGCTGGATTGACAGCGAGCAGCTTCTTAAAGCGGCTGAAAGATACGGCAAATCAACCTACGGTGCGCACCTTAAAAAGGTTGCCGAGGGTAAGTACAAATATTAAATTATAAATGCCACAGTAAAATGTGGCATTTTGCATTTGTGTAAGCAATTAAATTTTTTATTAATACTTGAATAATTGTAAGAAAAGTATTAGAATGGTGTTACAACATTATGACAGGAGAGATAATGATGAAAACCAAAAAAATAATCAGCGTTTTACTTGCAGTGCTTATGCTCATTTCAGTTGTACCCTTCGGTGCTTCTGCTGAAGAGAGTGCTTATGTGCCTGCATACGACACGGAAACACCCGTAGTGCTTGTACACGGCATCGGTCAGAACGATACCTATGTGCTTGACGACAACGGAAACCGTCAGTATGCCGAAGACGGAAGCTATCTCAACGGCTGGCCCTTAGAGGTTGATATCAAAACCGCTCTTATTGATATTCTTCCTACACTTCTCGGTTCAATTTTCCTTCGCCGTGACCTTGGTCTTGCAAAGGTGATGAACAAAGGCGCAAAGGATTTGCTTTTTGCTGTGCAGAAGGATAATGAGGGTAACTATAAAAATAAAGTTGAAGTTCCTTGCTTCCGCGGTTCAATGGCAGAAATGACATCTGAAATGAAAGACTTCTGCTACAGCCGTATTCCCGTTCAGCTTGCAGGTCAGATTATCGGTGAGGATAAGGTGTTCTATTTCGGTTATGACTCACTTGGTGATGTTGAAGCCAATGCAAGAAGCCTCCACGAATATATCCGCAATGTTGTAATGCCCAAGACAGGTGCAACAAAGGTAAATATCTGCCCTATCAGTATGGGCGGTTCAGTTGCGGTTGAATATCTTCAGATGTTCAAGGAGGATTACGATATCATCAAAAATATTGTATACGTTGTTCCTGCAATTGACGGCTCAGACATCGTGGGCGGTCTTCTCACAGGTAAGCTCAGCATTGAAGACAACGATGCACTTTATTTTGATTTAATTGAAATTCTTATGGGAGAAAACTACACATCATATCTCATTAATATGCTGCTGAGACTTCTTCCCAAGAAGATTCTTAAAACTGCACTTTATGCTCTTGCTGACGGTGCTGTTGACGCTCTTGTAAGAACAACAACTCAGCTCTGGGCTCTCTGTCCCACAGAGTATTATCCTGAAGCAAGAGAAAAATGGCTTACAGATGATAACTACAAAGCAATCAGAGAAAAGGTCGATTACTTTATGGAAGCGAGAGCTGATTTCGAAAAGAATCAGAACGAGCTTATCAGCAAGGGTGCAAGCATTTATGATATCGTATGCTATGACCTTCCGATTTTCCCGCTTGCTCCCGAATATAAAACATCAAACTCAGACGGTATTATTCAGTGCACCTCAACCTCAATGGGTGCAACCTTTGCTGACCTTGGCACAACCTTAGGCGACGGCTACAAGGCTGTAGGTACATACTGCAACAATCCTGCACATAACCATCTTTCACCTGACGGAATGGTTGACCCCACAACAGGCCTTCTTCCCTGCACAACCTGGTACTTCAAGGGTCAGTCACACGAACAGCTTCAGTATAACGACGTTTGTCTTTCACTTGCAACAATGCTTATGATTGACGACAATATGGTTGACGTATACTCAAATCCCGAAGCTTATCCCCAGTACAACGGCGAAAGATCAATCCGCAATGTTGACAGAATGATTGAGGATTACAAAAAGGCTGACAAGTCAAAGCTTGGTGCTGACAAGTGTGCTGCAATCGAAGACGCAATTGCAGCAGTTGAAGCTGTAAAAGCAGAAACAATTATTAACGAAGCAAAATGGGGCGCAGTTGAATCAAATCTTGAAAGCACAATGATTGCTGCCGGACTCAGAGAAGCTCCGAAAGCGGCACCTCTGGAAGATGCTTTCACAAATCTTACAAAGCAGATGAATAAAATGCTTAACAATGTAATGAAATAAATTTTAAAATCGGGTGGATAAATTCCATCCGATTTTTTGTAACCGTTCAGCCTTTTGAATTGTATATATAAGTGAAAGGCCTTTTAAAAAAGACAGGGGAGGTGACTATGATATGATAAAAGAAAAAACAACGCTGGAGCTGATATACGAAAAGTACAGAAACAGAATGTATATGGCGGCTTACAGAATTGTTAAAAATCCCACTGTTGCAGAGGATGTACTTCACGATACCTTTGTGGCACTTTCCAAAAATACAGAAAAGCTTAAGAATGTAGATTCTCTTTATACTGCTTCTTATGTAACAAAGGCAGCAAGAAATCACGCTCTTAATACTATAAAGAAAGCTCAGCAAAGCAATATAGTTTCCATTGAAGAAATAGATAGTGTTTCTGATGAATCAGTTTTGGATGCGCTCTGCACCGAGGAAAATGTAAATATCATAGTCAGTTCAATTCTTGCTCTCGATGAAAAATACCGTGATGTACTCAGCCTTTACTATTTTAATGAGCTGACTGTTTCAGAGATTGCAGTATCTCTTGGCAGAAAGGAATCAACGGTAAAGCAGCAGCTTGCAAGAGGAAGACGCAGGCTTATTGACACAATAAAGAAAGAGGTTGACGGTTATGAATAATAAAAATCTCAGAAAAGCTTTTTATGAGGCTGCGAAAGCAGAGCTTGAACATCTCCCGAAGGAAGAAGATGTTTTCCGAACATATTCAGTTGACTTTGAAAAGAGAATGAAAAATCTTTTTGAGTCAGAAAATAAAAAGGAGATGAAAGAAATGACTAAAAAGCGTTTCAGTTTTAAAAAGACGGCTATCGTTGTAGCGGCAATTATCCTTTGCCTTACAATGACCGCTGCAGCAGGAAAAATTATTGAAATGAAAAGAGTACCTGAGCTTGTACCGATGCTTCAGGAGTCGATAGGCAAAGCAACTGTAGGTATGGGTGTAGAAGAATTTGACAAAGCCTATGATGAATCCGATGACTTCTGGAAAAAATCAAACGGCGACACTCAGATACTTCCCGATTATTCAGAAAGCATGGATTTTGATATTAAAGTTGAAGATAAGGGATATGTCTTCACTCTCAAAAGTGTAACAAAGGTATTGGCGAAAGACTTTAAAGTAGCGAGTGGTAATGTTTTCGACGGCAGTGCAGTTTTTGAGTGGCAGGTGAATGATGCCTATTATGCATTCGTTGAGGTGACCCGTGCTGACGGCAAAAAGCTTGACCACGAAAAGGGAGAATGTTTTGAGTGGGGCTTTATGATTGAAGGATTTGAACCGCGTAGCACTAATATGTGCCTTCGTGGTTATCCTATTAAGGCGTATTGGGATGATTACACTCAGTACATTGCAATTGATATCACAAATATGATGCACTTTGCAGGTCGTGACTTCGCCATCGTTGCACTTGAAGGCGGATATGGTTATAACATCGACAGGGAAACTGTTTATGCCGACAAGGAAGGCGAGATGATTCTCAAGAACGATGACTTTATCGGTGCTCTTCTCAGATTCAGAGTTGACGACAAGTATGCTGACGAAAAGGCGGCAGAAGAATTTATCGGTGACACATGTTTCAATAACCAGGCTTGGTTCAAGGGTTACACAAAGGATTAATGTATTAGCTTTTGGGGTACTCCTTAGGGAGTGCCCCTTTTTTATATGACCATATATAGTGATAAATTTATAAAGCAAAGGATTAACACAACATTTAGTGTAGAAACCCCATAGGGATACAAAAACACACGGAAGAGTGTACCTAAAGTTAAAAAAAGATAAAAAAACTTGTTGAAAAGTGTTGACAAAAGGGAAGAGAGGTGATATTATGTACAAGCTTTCCGCAG
>JAFOXT010000423.1 GCA_017425745.1 Clostridia bacterium
AGATTTTCTTGTAAGCGAAACCAAAAAGCACGGAGCAATCGGTATCAATATGAGCTACAAGCCTTGTACAAAGGAGCTTGTTGATGCTTTTCATAAAGAGGGACTGCTTGTTTCTCTTTATACCTGCAACGATGAAAAGTCAATGCTTAAGGCACTTTCTCTCGGCGCGGACAATATTACCACAAAGAAACCCAAGAAGCTTAATAAAATTGTTTCTTCTCTTCTGGGAGACTGCACTCTCACTGCACATACAGGCTGCAGCGGAACGCAGGATAACTCGCTTGAAGCTATGGAAGTGGGCATAAAAAACGGCGCTGATATTGTTGAGTTTGACCTCAGATTTGACAAAAACAATTCTCCTGTACTTTCACACGATGAGCCCAAAGGCGGTGAGGTTACACTTGAGGAGGCTTTTGACCTTCTCAGCAAGCACCCCGATATTAAGTGTAACGTTGACGTGAAGGTTACCACCAATCTTAAGCAGGTTGAAGTGCTTGCTGAAAAATGCGGCGTGCTTCAGCAGATTTTCTATACAGGTATTGAAGAAAAGTTTGTGCCTGCTGCAAGAAAGGACAGCCCGAAGATTTCTTACTTCCTTAATATGAAGGTTAATGTTGCACCTGAAAAGCAGACAAAGGACTATGTTCTTACTCTTGTTGACAAAGTAAAAAGCTGTGGCGCGGTAGGCATCAATTTCAACCATAAAAACGCCTCAGAGCTTATTGTAGATACCTTCCATGAAGAAGGTCTGCAGGTTTCAATCTGGACTATAAAGACCGAAAAAGAGCTTTATAAGGCACTCTCACTTTGTCCCGACAATATAACAACAAGAAAGCCTGAGCTTTTAGGCGAAATTTTCAGATAATAAAATAGCTCTCTGCCTACTCTTATGATGAGGGCAGAGAGTTTTTTTCGCTTATACCTTGACCAATATGAAATAATCTGCTAAAATTGGTTTTATATTTCACTTAAAAGGAGTGCAAACCAAAATGGATAAAATAAAAATGGGTAAAATCGTCGAAATGGACGGCGACGAAATGACCAGAATTATCTGGAAAATGATTAAGGA
This sequence comes from Clostridia bacterium, assembly GCA_017425745.1. Classification (GTDB taxonomy): domain Bacteria; phylum Bacillota; class Clostridia; order Oscillospirales; family Acutalibacteraceae; genus UBA6857. The sequence goes on from JAFOXT010000423.1 coordinate 1,070, forward strand.
TGAGCTTCTTACACCCTTCGTTGAGCTTAACACAGAGTACTATGACCTGGGACTTCCTTACCGCGACGAAACAAACGATCAGGTAAGCATTGACGCAGGCGAAGCAATCAAAAAGTACCACGTTGGTGTTAAGTGCGCAACAATCACACCCAACGCACAGCGTGTTGAAGAATATAAGCTCAAGGAAATGTGGAAGAGCCCCAACGGCACAATCAGAGCAATTCTTGACGGCACAGTTTTCAGAACACCGATTCTTGTAAGTGGTGTAAAGCCTACTGTAAGAACATGGGAAGCACCTATTACAATTGCACGTCACGCTTACGGTGATGTTTATAAGTCAACCGAATTCCGTCCCACAAAGCCCGGTAAGGCTGAGCTTGTTTTCACAAGTGAAGACGGTGAAATCCAGAGAGCAACAATCTACGACTTTGAATGTGGCGGTGTACTTCAGGGTATGTACAACAAGGATACATCAATCCGTTCCTTCGCTCACTCATGCTTTAAATATGCCCT
>JAFOXT010000424.1 GCA_017425745.1 Clostridia bacterium
AAGACGAGAGTCGATGAACGCATCGGTTTCGCGTGAGGTGAGAAGTGCAATAAATGAGCTTACAAGACCTACAATTGCAGGAATAAGGTAAATTTTTCGCCACTGTGAAGCGTCTTCCATAAGCATACGGCGGAGAAGAGGAATAAGCATAACGCCCATATTTGCAACAAATTTTATAACTGAATAGAATACCGCACGTTTCTTAGAGGGTGCAGATTCCATAATGTAAACAACGTGCATATCGTGGGGAATAAAGAACTGCACCATACAAGCACCGATAAAGTAGAGAACAATGTTGTTTGAAAGGAAAATAACAAGCATTGCAAAGCTCATACCGAAGGTGTTGATAATAAGGAAAAGCTTTCTGCCGAAACGGTCGGCAAGGGGTCTGTAAAGAAGTCCGATTGCCTGGAAGGGGACAACGAGAATTGAAAGAATATCAAGTACACCTACACTGCTCTGACCGAATTTGGCAAACAGGTCATTAGCAATTTCGGTTTTCATAAGTGTGCCTATCTGTGAAGCAATTTCGTCAACGGCATAGATTAGTGTGATAATAAAAATTAGATAGAGGAAGTAGGAGCTTCGCTTAGGTCTTGCCTTTTCCTTCTCCCATTTTCTGATTTCTTTTTCCCGTCTGAGCTGAATTTTTCTGAGCTTTTCGGGAGTCATTACTTTTTCTTTCATAATTTTCTCCTTTGTGATTTTATTTGCTGATTTCATTTTATATTAAATGCTTGAAATAATCAACATTTTTTTGTATAATTAATTGATTTTGAAAAAGTTTTTAGGAGACGTAAAATGGAATTTCACGAATTTAAGCTTGACTATCTTAAAAAAGTGCTGCCACCCGTTGCAGAAAGAGAAATGGGTATAAAAATCAAAAAGATGAAGTTCATCGGCGGCGGAAGCTACGGTAAGGTTTTTAAAACCGAAACCGAAGATGGAAAAATCTTTGCACTTAAAGCATACAGAAGAAAGGGCCTCAATGAAAACGAAGCTTTTCAGCTTAAAGCACTTTCAAAGGCTACAGATGTGCCTATGCCGGAAATTCTCTGCAGCTACAGTGATAATGATGTATCTTTCCTTGCTATGAGCTTTATTGAAGGACAGAATGTACTGAGCCCTGTTTATATGCTTTTCGGTAAAAAGAAGAAGCAGGCTTTTGCTGAAAGCGTAGTGAAAGGTATGCTTCAGTGGCACAGCGTTAAAGGTGAAAAATACGGTAGCCTTGAAAATCCTGTTTACGATTCCTGGTATGAGTTTTATCGCACGGAAATTGTTGAAGGCGTGCTTCAGTTTACAAAGGAAATGGCTGAAAAGGGCAAGCTTCCTCAGAGCGAATATGAGCTTATGAAAAAAGCTACTGAGGCTTATGACAGAATGGGAGATGAAGCAGAAGCTCCTGTTCTTATTCACGGCGACCTTAATATTATGAATATAATGGCAGACCCGAAAACCTTTGCTCTTACGGGATTTATTGACCCTTGTGACAGTATGTGGGCAAACAAAGAGTATGACCTTTATCAGCTTCGCAATATGTGGGGCGACCTTTTCGGCATTTATGATACATATAAAAAGTATGCTGAGCTTTCAGATAACTGCGATTTCAAAATTGCCTACTACGGCTTTGTGAATGAAATCAAGTGCTTCAGAAATTCAGGTGAAGATTTTGCAATCTGGAGAGGCATCTGGTCAAGAAGACTCAAAAAAGAGCTTAGTAAAATCGGTTAATAGAAAGGAATAATCAATGATACTTGTTCTTTGTGTTATTTATATAATTTTCATAGCCCTTGGTCTGCCTGACTCACTTCTCGGTGTAGTGTGGCCTGTTGTGCATAAAGAATTCGGTCTCCCTGAAAGCTTTGCTTCGGTTTTCAGTATTATCGTGGGATTCGGAACGGGCGGTGTCAGCTTCGTTGCAGGTACACTTCTTCGTAAATTCGGTACGGCTAAGGTTGCTCTTGCTTCAATTCTTATAACTGCAATAGGCCTTGTCGGTATCAGCCTTTCACCGAATATTGTTCTGATGATTATCTTCTCGGTAATTCTCGGTTACGGTGCAGGTGCAATTGATACAGGTCTTAATAATTTTGTTTCTCTTCATTACAAGGCATCACATATGAATTTTCTTCATTGCTTCTGGGGTGTTGGTGTAACGGTCAGTCCGCTGATTATGTCTGCATTTCTTGGCGATGGTGAAGGCTCATGGCGCAGCGGTTACAGAATAGTCGCACTTCTGCAGATAATTATCGGTGTTATTGCTCTTGTTGCTTTCAGAAAGTGGGAAGCAATTGAAAAAGGCTCAGACGAAGCAGAAGGTACAGAAGAAAAAAGCGGAAAAACTCTTCGCGATGTATTGAAAATGAAAGGTGTTCTGACAAGCATACTGTCACTTGGCTTTTATTGCGGAATGGAATTTCTGATGGGCACCTGGGGAGCAACCTATGCGGTCAATGTGTTTGCGCTGAGTCCTGCTGATGCTGCAAAATGGGTGTCACTTTTCTTTGGCGGAATTATGCTTGGCAGATTTGTTGCAGGTTTTGCTTCTATGAAGCTCAACGACAACAAAATGATAAAAAGCGGAATGCTCATTGCGTTTATCGGTATATTGTTCCTTGCTCTGCCGATAGGCAAAGTATCGCTTTACGGGTTTCTTGTTATAGGCTTCGGCTTCGGTCCGATTTTTCCGAGTATACTTCACTCAATTCCTGAAAAGTTCGGAAAAGAGTTTTCTGCTGATATAACAGGCTTTCATATGGGCGGTGCTTACGCAATAGGTTTTGCCGTTCAGATGATTTTCGGTTTTGTTGCTTCAGCAACTACATTTAAAATCACACCGTTTGTTCTTATGGGAGTGTGCGCAATAATGGTTCTTATGAATGAAAACACACTTAAAACGCTAAAGAAATAAAAATAAACAAACCGTTGTATCTCTGTGTACAACGGTTTTTAATATATCTCTTTGTTTATTTTTCAATATATTTTTCACAGAAAGCATAGGCATCCTCAAAGCACTCTCTGCTCTTTTGGAAAAGAGGAACAATTGACCATGCGTGCTGAGCACTTATATCGTCGATTTTAAAAAGACGGTAGGGGATGTTGAACTCTCTTAAGTCATTTGCCATATCAAAAGCTTCAAATCTCAGCTTGTCTCTTGTTGCCCAAGCCATAAACACAGGGGGGAAATTTTTTGTGACAACAGGGGAAGCAAGCTTTCCTTCTTCAGTTTTAAGCCAGTTTTTGAAATCTTCGATTTTCATTCCGAAAAAGCTTTTGAACATTGTTGCAAGGTCGGGGAATTTTGATTGCTCTTTGGTTTCATCAGAAAGTCGCTCCAGACTGAAACAGCCTGAAAGGCTTACCATTGCCCTTACCTTGAAATTGTTTCTGCTTTGGAATGTAAGCTCGTTTTTCTCATAAAGAGTAAAATCCGACATAGCTGATGCAACATGAGAAATAAAATAACCGCCTGCACTTTCACCTGCAAGAATAACATTTTCAAGGTCAAGGTTCCATTTTTCTGCATTGTCAACTATGAAATCAATTGCAGAAAAACAGTCCTGAATCGCAAAGGGAAAAACCTTCTGCGGTGCGTAGCAATAGCTGACTGAGGCAGTGAAGTAACCTTTTTCTGCCCACAGAGCAATATAACGGTTTCGCATTTCAGTTATACCTGAAAGCCATGAGCCGCCGTGAATATAAATAAGTAGGGGCTTCTTTTGATTCTCGGTTCCTTTTTTGCAGTAAGTATTGATATACTGAAGCTTTTCGTTTCCGTATTTTATTTTTCTTTCATAAATCAGATTTTCGGGAGTTGGTCTTACAGTAAGAGCATAAACGAGTCCTTCTGTAAAATTATACCATTTCTGTGCGACAAGACCTCGCATATAAAGTTTTTTATCCATATTCATCTCTCCTTTAAAACTTATTATACTCTTTATTTTTCCGAGGTCAATTATTAATTTTCACAAATTTTTATGAAAACTATTGACAAATGAGGTTTAATGCGTTAAACTTCATTTGTAAGGTTTAATAGATTAAACCAAAAGGAGTGATAATTATGGAAACACCGAAGATTTTTGAAAGCGAATACAGATTCTGTATGATAGTATGGGAAAATGAGCCCGTAAACAGTACCGAGCTTGTAAAAAAAGCAAAAGAAATTCTCGGCTGGAGCAAGGCAACAACCTATACTGTAATCAGACGCCTTTCAGAAAGAGGAGTGCTGAAAAACGAAAACGCTATGGTTTCTTCCCTTATTACAAAAGAGGAGGCTCAGCTTGCCGAAATGAACGAGCTTATGGAAAAGCGCTTCGGAAATTCTCTTCCCGCTTTCCTTGCAGCCTTTACAAAGCAGCAGAATCTTTCAGAAAAACAGATTGATGAGATTATGAAGATAATTGAAAAGTGAGGTGGCTTGTATGTTTGATTTAATAACTCTGTTTATAAAAGTATTCAATTTGAGTATAAGTGCAGGGTGGATTGTTCTATTTGTACTGGCACTCAGACTTCTTCTTAAAAAAGCACCTAAGTGGATTAACTGTCTGTGGTGGCTTCTTGTAGGACTGAGGCTTGTTTTTCCTTTTTCAATTGAAAGCATTTTTAGTCTGATTCCATCATCAGAGGTTGTGTCACCTGATATAATTTATTCTCAGACACCCTCAATAAGTACGGGTATACCGGCTTTTAACACAGTGGTAAATCCAATTATCTCCGAGAGCTTTGCCCCAAGCTTTGAAAACAGTGTGAATCCCTTACAGGTTGTGGCAATAATCAGCTCTTATGTGTGGCTTCTCGGTCTTGCAGTAATGCTTGTTTACGCTTTAGTATGCTATGTGCTTCTTAAAAGAAAAATGCGTTTTGCTGTTAAATCAGAGGGTAATATATACGAGAGCGAAAATGTAGAGTCACCCTTTATTCTCGGTGTAATCAGACCGAAGATTTATCTTCCCTTCGGTCTTTCTGCAGAAAACAGAAATCATATTATAGCACACGAAAAAGCTCACCTTAAAAGAAAAGACCACCTTATTAAACCCATAGCCTTTCTGATTCTTTCCCTATATTGGTTCAACCCTCTTATGTGGGTAGCCTATGTGCTTTTATGCAGAGATATTGAGCTTGCCTGCGACGAAAAGACGGTTAAAGATTTTGAAACCGAAAAAAGACGTGAATATTCCCTTGCACTTCTGGAGAACAGTACACACAGAAGAATAATTGCTGCTTGTCCTCTTGCCTTCGGTGAGGTTGGAGTGAAGCAGAGAATTAAATCTGTAATGAACTACAAAAAGCCTGCTTTCTGGGTGATTGTTGTGGCACTTATTGCATCAGTTGTGGCTTCAGTTTGTCTTCTTACAAATCCCGTAACTGCCGATGATATCAAAGAGGGTTATTATCTTGAAAGAGACAGAATCTACAGCGAAATAGTAACTGATTATGTTACTGAAAACATATATGGTGTAGATTTTGCAGAAACACCGTATCTCTATGTTATAGAAAACGGAATAACTACGGATGTCGGTGAGCTACAGAAGAGCGACCTTGACAATGAAAGACTGGATAGCTTTAATTTCCTTGCTATGG
>JAFOXT010000425.1 GCA_017425745.1 Clostridia bacterium
AACTCCGTTGATTTCAACAAAATCGCCTGATTTGAATGGTCTGTTGACAAGAAGCTGAATACCGCTTGCAAACTGTGCAACACTTGCCTGAAGACCAAGACCTGCGGTAACACCCGCAGCACCGATTGCAGCAATTACTGAATTGATGTTGATGAACATTGAAAGTGCTGCAAGAGCGAAAGCTGCTTTAATAACAACTGAAATTATTCTTCTGATAAAGTTGTAAACAGAGGGATCAACTCCCTTTGCTTTCATTGCCTTGACTGCAATTTTTGTAATAAATCTTGAAACAAAAACACCGATAACGATAAGAAGAATTGCAAGAATAATTGTGGGTAGTTTTGTTGTAATTGTGCCGATAATATCCATTTCCTGCCACCAGGATGAAATGTTGTCAGCTACTTGTGAAACATCTTCAAACTGACCGTTTTCATCAAGAAAAACATTACTTGTTGTAGTAGCTGCAGTTGTGTCTGTTTCAGCTATACAAGCTTCAAGAAAAGAAATAACTTTTTTTACCATAATGTATACCTCCTTTGTTTTTATTATATTACCATAAATTAACTGCGTTTTCAATATTGCACCTTGACAAAATCCAATAATATTATATAATATGAAATTGAAAATCGTTTTCAATTTGGAGGAACTATGGCTTCTACATATAACACAAAACAAAAGCAGCTGATTCTTGATATGCTTTTAAAATGCAAGGAAAATCAGCTTAGCTGTGAAGAAATTGAAGAAAAGCTTAAAAACAACGGTACACCTGTAGGTAAGTCAACTGTATACAGGTACCTTATCAGCTTGCAAAACGAAGGAAAGGTGCGCAAATTTACAAGTGAAAACGGTAAAAGCGCAACCTTCAGTTATATTGAGGACAAAGCTGAATGCAGTAAGCATCTTCATCTTCGCTGTCTTTCATGCGGTGAGTTTGTTCACCTCAGCTGCAGTCTGATGGATGAAATCAGCACACACCTTGTAAATGATCATAAATTCAGTATTGACAATTCAAAGACTGTGCTTTACGGGCTTTGCGAAAAATGTAATTCTTCAAAGGGGTGATACTATGGCACAGATAAGTTCAAAAAATGTATACCTCAGTTACGAAAATAACAATGTTGTTGAGGATCTCAATTTTGAGGTTAATAAAGGGGACTACCTTTGCATTGTCGGTGAAAACGGCAGTGGTAAAAGTACACTTATAAAGTCCATTCTCGGTCTTAAATCAACCGCAAAGGGTCATCTTCATTTCGGTGACGGCCTTAAATCAAAGGAAATAGGATATATGCCTCAGCAAAACACCTTGCAGAAGGATTTCCCGGCCAGCGTTTATGAGGTTGTTCTTTCGGGCTGTATTACTGCCAAAAACGGAAGAATTTTCTTCGGCAGAAGCCTCAGAAAAACTGCAGAGGAAAATATGAAAAAGCTCGATATTTATGATATCAGAAATAAATGCTTTCGTGAGCTTTCAGGCGGACAACAGCAGAGAGTGCTTCTTGCACGTGCATTTTGTGCAACCCGTTCTTTGCTTCTTCTTGACGAACCCGTAACAGGACTTGATCCGGTTGCAACTTCGGAATTTTACGCTCTTATTGAAAAGATAAACAAAGAGTATGGAATTACAGTTGTTATGGTTTCCCACGACTTGCTTTCAAGCCTGAAATATGCAACACACATACTCCACCTTAAAAAGAACGGAACCTTTTTCGGCACAAAGGATGAATACCTTATGAGTGACACCTATAATGAATTTTCAGGAGGCATAAGAGGATGAAAGAAATAATTTTTATGCTTTTTAATGAAAGCTTCCTTACAAGGGCACTTATTGCGGGTCTTATGATTTCTCTTTGTTCTGCTCTTCTCGGTGTGAGCCTTGTGCTTAAAAAGTTCTCGATGATTGGCGATGGTCTTTCACACGTTGGCTTCGGCGCTATGGCGATTGCTGTTGCCGCTAATGTTGCACCGCTTACTGTTGCGTTGCCTGTTGTAATTGTCGCTTCTTTTCTGCTTATAAGAATGAACGAAAAAGCAAAAATCAAAGGTGATGTAGCAATTGCACTTCTTTCAACGGGTGCCCTTGCAGTTGGTGTAATGGTCACTTCAATGACAACCGGAATGAATGTTGACATCTACAACTATATGTTCGGTAGTATACTTACTATGAAGAACAGTGATGTTGTTATAACTGCAATACTCACAGCTTGTGTGGCTTCACTTTTTGTAATTTTTTATAATGAAATCTTTGCCGTTACCTTTGATGAAAGCTTTGCAAAGGCAACCGGAACAAAGGTATCGTTTTATAACATGCTTATTGCTGCTTTGATTGCCGTAACAATTGTAATCGGTATGCGTATGATGGGTGCTTTACTCATTTCATCACTCATAATTTTCCCGTCTGTCACATCAATGCGTATTTCAAAAAGCTACAGAAATGTAATTATTTCAAGCTGTCTGGTGTCCGTATTCTGCTTTATAAGCGGTCTTATATTTTCC